>JASLEW010000681.1 GCA_030150965.1 Thermoanaerobaculia bacterium
TCGTGCGCGGCGCGCGGCCGGACGCGGTGCCGCTGTCGTTTGCCCAGGAGCGGCTCTGGTTCCTCGATCAGCTGGCGGGGGGCGGCGGCGCGCTGCACAAGGTCCCCGCCGCGGTGCGGGTGAACGGACCGCTCGATCGCCGGCGACTCGCCGCCGCCCTGGTGGCGGTGGTGCGGCGCCACGAGAGCCTGCGCACCACCTTCCGCTCGACCGCCGACCAGCCGTTGCAGGTGATTGGTCCGCCCTTCGCGGTGGCGCTGCCGCTGGTGGACCTCTGCGCCCTGCCCGCCGCGCGCCGCGAGGCGGAGGCGCGGCGCCAGGCGGCGGCGGAGCTCGATCAGCCCTTCGACCTCGCGGCGGGACCGCTCGTGCGCTGCCTGCTGATGCAGCTCGGCGACGGCGACCGGGTGGTGCTGTGGACGCTGCACCACATCGTCACCGACGGCTGGTCCTCCGCCATCTTCCTGCGCGAGCTGGCGGCGGGCTATGCCGCGGCCGGCGGCGGCGCCGCGGAGCCTCTCGCCGAGCTGCCGATCCAGTACGCCGACTTCGCCCTGTGGCAGCGGCGATGGTTGCAGGGAGAGGCCCTGGAGCGGCAGCTGGCCTACTGGCGGCGGCAATTGGCGGGGTTGGCGGGCTTGCCGGGGATGGCCGTCCTGGAGCCCGACCGGCCGCGCGGCAACGGGCCGGGTCCGCGGCGGGCGGCGGCGAGCCTGCGCCTTGCCGCGGCGACGGCGGCGCGCCTGGGCGCCGCGGCGCGGCAGCTTGGCGCCACGCGCTTCATGGTGCTGCTGGCCGCCTTCCAGGCGCTGCTCCACCGCTACACCGGCGCGGCGGACGCCGCGGTCGGCACGCCGGTCGCCAACCGCAACCGGGTCGAGATCGAAGGGCTGATCGGCTTCTTCGTCAACACCCTGGTGCTGCGCACCGCCGTCGCGGGAGCGGCCGGCTTCGGCGAGCTGCTCGGCCGCGTGCGCCAGGTCTGCCTCGATGCCTACGCCCACCAGGACGTGCCGTTCGAGAAGGTGATCGCGGAGCTGGCGCCGCAGCGCAACCTCGGCCTGGCCCCGCTCTTCCAGGTGATGTTCACCCTCGACAGCGCGCCGCCGTCGCCGCCCCCGGTCCCCGGCCTGGAGCTCCTGGCGTGGCCGCGCGAGATGCCGGCCGCCGAGTTCGACCTCGTCTTCACCGGCATCGAGGACCGCGACGGCACCACGCTCTACCTGCGCTACCCGCCCGAGCTGTTCGACGGCCCGCGCGCCCAGCGCCTGCTCGTGCACCTCCAGGTGCTCCTGGATGCGGCCACCGGCTCGGGCGGCGGCTCCGGCGCCTTCGGGCAGCCGGGGCCGCCGCTCGCCGACCTGCCGCTGCTGAGCGCCGCCGAGCGCCACCAGCTGCTGCGGGAATGGAACGGCGGCTGGGCCGGCTGGCGGAGCGTCCTCGCCGCGGCCGGCCCGGAGGCCCCTTCCTTCCAGGGGCTCATCGCCCGCCAGGCGGCGCGGAGCCCCGACCGGGCGGCGCTGGCCTACGGCGACGCGGTGCTCTCCTACGGCGAGCTCGACCGCCGCGCCGGGCGGCTCGCGGCGCACCTCCACCGCCTCGGCGCCGGTCCGGGCGTGCGGTTCGGCATCTGCCTGGACCGGTCGCTGGCGCTGGTGGTGGCGATGCTCGGCGTGCTGCGCACCGGCAGCGCCTACGTGCCGCTCGACCCGGAGGTGCCGGCGGAGCGGCTGGCCTTCCTCACCGCCGACGCGGACCTGCGCGCCACGCTCACCCGCGGGCGGTGGGCGGCGCTCCTGCCGCGCGGCCGCCCGGTGCTGCGCCTCGACGCGGGCGCCGCGGTGGTGGAGGAGGCCGATGGCTGGGGCCAGGGTGGTGCCGCGCTCGACGGCAAAGCGCCGGCAGGCCCTGATGCAATGCCGGGCAGGTCCTCCGGCCGCGCTGCCACCGCGGCCCTCGGCGCCGCTTCCACCGCCGCTTTCGGCAAGGCTTCCGCCGCCGCCGTGCTCGAGGATGACGCCGTCGGCGAGGCCGCCGCCAGCCCCGCCTACGTGATCTACACCTCGGGGACGACCGGCGAGCCCAAGGGAGCGGTCATCCCGCAGGGGGCGCTGGTCAACTATGCCCTGGCGCTGCGGCAGGCGGTCTACGGTGGCGAGGCCGCGGCGGCGGCGCCGCTGCGGGTGAGCCTCAATGCGCGCGTCGCCTTCGACGCCTCGGTCAAGCAGCTCTCGCACCTGCTGTGGGGGCACTGCCTGGTGGTGCTCGACGACGCCGTGCGCCTCGACCCCGAGGCGCTGGTGGCCTTCGCCCGGCGCGAGCGCCTGGACGTGCTCGACTGCGCGCCGTCGCAGCTCAAGCTGCTGCTGCGCGCCGGGCTCGCCGCGCCGGGCGGGCCGGCGACCGTCCTGGTCGGCGGCGAGGCGATCGACCAGGCCACCTGGGACGAGATGCGCGGCGGGCGCGGCGCGCACCGGGTGCGGTTCTTCAACCACTACGGACCCACCGAGTGCACGGTCAACACCACGGTCTGCCGCGTCGCCGGGCCGCGGCCCCAGCTCGGCCGGCCGCTCGCCAACGTCGAGGTCCACCTGCTCGATCCGCGGGGCGGCGCCGTGCCGCTGGGGGCCGAGGGCGAGGCGTGGATCGGCGGCGCGGGCGTGGGGATGGGCTACCTGGGCCGCCCGGCGCTGACCGCCGAGCGCTTCCTGCCCGACCCGTTCGCGGCGGCCCCCGGGAGCCGCCTCTACCGCAGCGGCGACCTGCTGCGCCGCCTGCCCGACGGCAGCCTGGAGTTCGTCGGCCGCACCGACCGCCAGGTCAAGGTGCGCGGCTTCCGCATCGAGCTGGGCGAGATCGAGGCGGCGCTGGCGCGCCATCCGGCGGTGGCCGCGGCGGCGGCGATCGAGGCGCCCGACCCTGCCGGCGGCGCCGGCGAGGACGACGGCAAGCGGCTGCTGGCGTTCTGGGTGCCGGCCGGCGGGCCGATGGACGGAGCCGGCGAGCTGCGCTCCTTCCTGCGCGAGCGGCTGCCCGATTACATGGTGCCGGCGGGCTTCGTGCGGCTCGCCGCGCTGCCGCTCACCGCCAACGGCAAGATCGACCGCCGGGCGCTGCTCGCCGCCGCCGCGGCCACCGCCGGATGGCGCGCCAGCGCCGCCTCGATCTCGCCCAGCTCGATGCGGAAGCCGCGCACCTTGACCTGGCGG
>JASLEW010000695.1 GCA_030150965.1 Thermoanaerobaculia bacterium
GGCCCCGGCGGCACGCCGGGGCCGGCGCCGGCTACCGCGGCCCGGGCCTGGTCGCCGCCTCCGAGACGCTGCAGTTCCTGCGGCGGATCGGCCGCTGGACCCTGCCGCAGGCCAGCCGGTCGGCCCCCGCGCCGGCCACGCTGCGCCAGGTGGAGGAGCTGTGCGCCCGGGTGCGCCGGCAGTTCCTCCAGCGCGAGCTGCGCAGCTACGAGGTCATCCAGCGCACGCGCGCGGCGCTCTGACGACAGCCGTCGGTGCATCCGTCCATCGATGGAGGCGGGCCGCGCCGCGGTCCGGGTGAAGGAGCATGCAGACACTTCAGGAGCTGATCCTGCGACTTTCCGAGTTCTGGGCCCGCCGCGGCTGCGTGCTGCAGCAGCCGCTCGACCTGGAGGTGGGCGCCGGCACCATGCACCCCGACACCTTCCTGCGGGTGCTCGGCCCCGAGCCATGGCGGGTCGCCTACGTGCAGCCGTCGCGCCGCCCCGCCGACGGGCGCTACGGCGACAACCCGTTCCGCCTCGGCAAGCACCTGCAGTTCCAGGTGGTCCTCAAGCCCGCCCCGGCCGACGTGCAGCGCCTCTACGTCGAGAGCCTGGAGGCGATCGGCCTCGACCTCGCGGTGCACGACCTGCGTTTCGAGGAGGACAATTGGGAGGCGCCGACGCTCGGCGCCTGGGGCGTCGGCTGGCAGGTGATGCTCGACGGCATGGAGATTACCCAGTTCACCTACTTCCAGCAGGCCGGCGGCCTGGAGCTGCGGCCGATCAGCGCCGAGATCACCTACGGGCTGGAGCGGCTGACCATGTTCATCGGCCTGGCGCGCAGCATCTACGACATCGCCTGGGTGGAGGGGCTGAGCTACGGCCAGGTGCGGCACCAGGAGGAGGCCGAGCTGTCGCGCTACTACTTCGAGCTGGCCGACGTCGCCTTCCTCCAGCAGCAGCTCGACGGCAACGAGCGCGAGGCCGGACGCTGTCTGGAGGCGGGCCTGGTGCTGCCCGCCTACGAGTGCACGCTCAAGTGCTCGCACCTGTTCAACGTCCTCGACGCCCGCGGCGCCGTCTCGGTGACCGAGCGCGTCGGCCTGATGAAGCGGGTGCGCGACCTGGCGGTGGCCTGCGCCAGGGCCTACGTGGAGAGCCGCGAGCGCCTGGGCTTCCCGCTCCTCGGCGCCGCCGGAAGCGCCGCCGCGGGCGCCGCGCCGAACGGCTCCGCGCCGCTGCCCGGTGCTTCCGCCCCCGCTCCGGCAGCCCCCGGCGCCCCCACGCCGGCCGCGCCGGCGGCCCCTGCCGCCACCGCCAATCCGTCCGCGTCCGCCGCCGGGGAGGTGCCCCATGGCGCGCGGTGAGTACTTCCTGGAGGTGCGCAGCGAGGAGATCCCGGCGCGGATGCTGGAGCCGGGCGTGCGCGAGCTCGCCACCCGCGTGTTCGAGGAGCTGATGGCGCGCGGCCTCGGCCCGCGCGAGGTGGAGACCGGCTTCACCCCGCGCCGCATGATGCTGCGCTTGGCCGGCGTGCCGGCGCGCGAGCCGGACCGCGAGGAGCAGGTGATGGGGCCGCCGGTGCGCGCCGCCTATGCCGGCGACGGCGCGCCGACCCCGGCGCTGCTCGGCTTCGCCCGGCGCTGCGGCGTCGAGCCGGCGGAGCTGGCGCGGGTGACGACCGACAAGGGGGAGTACGTGGCGGCCACCCGGCGCACCGCCGGCCGCCCGGCCCCCGAGGTGCTGGCGGAGCTGGTGCCGCGCCTGCTCGCCGCCATCGCCTGGCCGAAGACCATGCATTGGGGCGACGGCGTGGGGCCGTGGGTGCGCCCGGTGCACGGCGTGGTGTCGCTGTTCGACGGCGCGCCGGTGCCGTTCGCGCTCTTCGGCGTCGAGGCCGGCGACGCGACGCGCGGCCATCCGATCCTCTCGCCGCGGCCGTTCCGCGTGCGCCGCGCCGCCGACTACCGGCGCAAGCTCGCGGCGCGCGGCATCGAGGTGGACCCGGCGCGGCGCCGCGGCGCGCTCCTCGCCGCGATGCAGGAGCGGGCCGTGGCGCTCGGCGGCCGGCTGGCCGAGGACCCGCCGCTGCTCGACAAGCTCGCCGCGCTGTGCGAGGTGCCGGGCGTCCTCGAGGGGAGCTTCGACCCGGCCTTCCTGGAGCTGCCGGCCGAGGTGCTGGCCACCAGCCTGCGCGATCACCAGAGCGCGCTCACCGTCGTCTCGCCCGACGGCAGCCGCCTGCTGCCCTGCTTCCTGACGGTGATGGACCGCGCCGACGACCCCGCCGGCCGCGTGCGGTCGGGCAACGAGTGGGTGGTGGCGGCGCGCCTGGCCGACGCCCGGTTCTTCTACGGCGAGGACCGCAAGGTGGGGCTCGGGCGCCGGGCCGAGCAGCTCGCCCGGCTGACCTTCCACGAGCGGCTGGGGAGCTACGCCGAGAAGACCGCGCGCCTGGCGGCGCTCGCCGGCAATCTCTGCGCCGAGCTTGGCTGGGGCGACGTGGCCGCCGACGCGGCGGCGGCGGCGCGCCTGCTCAAGGCCGACCTGGCGACCGAGATGGTCAAGGAGTTCACCTCGCTCCAGGGGGTGATGGGGGGCCTCTACGCCCGCCTCGAAGGGCATCCCGAGGCGGTGTGGCAGGCGGTCTACGACCAGTACCTGCCGGCCTCGGCCGAGGATGCCATCCCGCGCGGCCGCACCGGCCAGGTGGTGGCCCTGGCCGACCGCATCGACACGCTGGTGGGCATCTTCGGCCTCGGCCTGGTGCCCACCGGCAGCCGCGATCCCTTCGGCCTGCGCCGCGCCGCCCAGGCGGTGGTGCGCATCGCCTTCGAGGGCAAGCTCGCGGTCGACCTGGGGCGCCTGGCCGCGGCGGCGACGGAGCTGTACGGCGCGCGGCTGACCCGCGGCGCCGCCCAGGTGGAGGCGACGCTGCGCCCCTTCCTCGACGACCGCATCCGCTACGTGCTGGGCACCTACGGCTACGCCTACGACGAGATCGAGGCGGCGCTGGCGGCGGGCGGCGCCGACCTGCCCGACCTGCGGGCGCGCGTCGACGCCGTCCACCGGGTGCGCGGCGACGCGAGCTTCCTGTCGGTGGTGCTGGCGGCCAAGCGCATCGCCAACATCGTCAAGGACGCGCCGGAGCAGGCGCTCGACGCCGGCCGGCTGGCGGAGCCGGCGGAGCGCGACCTGGCGGCGGCCTTCGGCGGCCTGCGCGCCGCGGCCGAGGAGGCGGCGGCGGCCGGCGACTACGAGCGCTGCCTGCGCCGCATCGGCGAGCTGGCGCCGGTGCTCGATCGCTTCTTCGTCGAGGTGCTGGTGATGGATCCCGACGAGGCGGTGCGCGCCAACCGCATCGCCCTGCTCCAGGCGATCCTGCGCACGGTGAGCCGCACCGCCAGGCTCACCGAGGTGGTCGTGGACCGCGCCGAGCACCGCGCCCGCGCCGGCGCCTGACCGGCCGGCCACCATCCGGTGCTCGAGCCTATCGGTGCACGATGTCGAAGCTTGACGGCCTCGTCGCCGACGCCCGCGCCGACCATGAATCTGGGCAGGCACGCGAGCTTTGAGGCATTTTGCCGCGCGTTGGTTCTGGACGATGATTCAGGCTTTTGCCGTTGAGATCAATGAGCTCCGGCGTGCTCTTTAGGCGACGGCCTCTCTGGCCGGCCGACTCGGCGAGTCGAGCTGCTTGGCCAGGGCGATCAGCTCGCCGCCCAGGGTGTCCACCTTGGCCCGCACGACGGGGCGGATGGGGGGAGATCTGAGGTGGTCGCCATGGCGCATGAGGCTCGGGGGCCGGCCGCCTCGGCTCGCGCTTCGAGGACTACGGGCCGCTAGGGTGCAAAGTAGCCGCTGACGTCGAGCAGGAGGTTCATCTGGCCGGGAGCCTGGAAGCTGGGCAGGACGGCGACCGTGCCGGTGCTCGGGGCCAGCGGGATCACCGCCGCAGCGGCGCGGGTCGAATATCCTGGCGCGGCGCTGACCACATTGGTGGCGGGCGGTGCTTGATCGCCGGGATAGACCTGGACGCTCACCGGCGCGGTGGCCCCGACCACGGTCACGTTGAAGGCGACGGCGGTGGCGGTGGCGGGCACGCCGCAGAGGCCGGCGACCTGATGGAGCGCGGGCGTGTTGCTCTGGAGGGGCGTGCCGCCGCTGCGCGTATCCAGGACGCGGCAGGGAGTCAGAGTGTAGAAGTGCCTGGGCGTTGCCGGTGGCGTCGAGCTGCCCACCTCGTGTGCGCCGGTGTCCCACGCCCCGGTCGGCGGCCGCGGCGAGCCGTCGATGTCCCAGGTGAAGAGCGAGACGAGCGGAGCGGCCCTGCCCGCGGCGCACCTGTCGGTCGCCGCCAGGTGGAAGTTGCCGGTGGCCGCGTCGAGGAAGGTCGGCAGGCACTGGCTCGCCGTCAGGTCGCCGCCCGACGCCTGCTGCCACGCGCTCAGGCTGCCGAGCAGGCTGCCGTTCCACACGAAGGCGCCCTTGGGGTCGAAAACGTTGGACGAACCCCGCCAGGAGGCGGGCGCGTAATCGAGGTGCAGGTTCTCCTCGCCCGGCCCGAGCCCGCTGATGATGTTGTTCACCACCGCGATCGATTGCGGCACGAACGGCGAGTTCTTCTGCACGGTGATGGCGCCGTAGTCCGCGCGATAGAGATTGGCGACCGTGGTGTTGTTGGCGAAGGTCAGGTTCCCCGGATCGGGCCCGCCGGTGTTGCCGGCGCTGACGTAGGCCATCCCCTGCCAGCCGGTTAGCGAGGAGAAGAAGTTGTTCGAGATCAGCACCGATCCGATCGAGGTCTGCGGGTTGGGGCCGCCCCCCATGATGACCACGCCGTTGTCTCCCCATAGCCAATGCGGGAAGGTGTTGCGGACGGTGTTGCGATCGAAGGTGACCCCGTCCACCGGGCGCGCGGTGGCGCCGTCGCAGTACCCTTCGGCATAGCCCTGGACGTTGAGGCCGACCTTGAAATCGTCGATCTCGTTGTTGCGGATCGTCCAGTTGCGGCTGCACTGGGCGGCGACGATCGCGGTCGAGCCGAAGCCGGTGGTGTAGGGGCTCCAGGCCGCCACGTTGAGATCGAGGACGTTGTCGAGGATCTCGACCTGATCGAGGTAGCCCCAGAGCTTGAAGGCGATGGCGTGCGCTTCCGAGGCCGGATCGGCGCAGGCGCCCGCGCCCGAGGCGCTGCAGCTGAGTGCCTGATAGGTGAGGTTCTGGAAGCGGTAGGGTCCGTTCTCCGGCGTGGTGCTGGGCGCGGCGCCGCGGGCCAGGTAGCCGCCGGCGTTGAGGACCTCGACGTTCTGGACCAGCAGATAGGTGAGCTGCGTGTTGGAGCCGAAGAAGTCGAAGACGATGTTGCCGGAGTCGAGGCCCTTGCCGAGATTCACGTTCTGGATCGAGAGATCGTGGATGAAGACCTGGCTGGAGATCCCCGCCGCGCCGTCGCTCAGCTCGATGAAGCCGGTCGGATTGGCGGTCACGTTGGTGCCGTAGTTCTGCACCGTGAAGTGCGCCAGCTCGACGTTGCTGTTGGTCTGGTTGGCGTTGAGCAAGATGGCCTGCGCGAAGCCGGTGCCCTCCAGCACCGCCACGTCCTGCGTGTCATAGGGCGGGTATTGACCGTTGTGATTGTAATCCCAGCCCACCAGCATGGTGGGATGCGCCGGCAGCTGCCAGCTTGCCACCTGGGACCCGGAAGGCGGCAGAGTGTAGGAGCCCGATTTGCCCGAGGCGGGCGTGGTGATGCCGTCCTCATGGCAGACGCCGCGGAAGCAGATCACGTCGGCGGCCGGGCTCGAGGCGCTGCCGATGCGGTTGTTCCAGGCGAACTGGATGGTGGCACAGGGATTGGCTGGGCTGCCGCAACTCGGGCCGTCGCTGCCCGTCTGACAGCTCACGTAGACGAGATTCGGCGGGTTGCCGTCGCCGTAGGGGTCGGTGGTGAGGCCGTCGCAGAGATGGCAATCCGCCGGCTCGCCGAAGACCCCGTCATGGTTGAGGTCGAAGCCGCACGGGCGCGGGACATAGCCGCGGACCGTGGTCGCCGCCGTGTTCTGGGAGAGTCCGGTCGAGAGCGCCGCTGCCCGGATCTCGCGCGGGGCGAGGACGGCAAGGGCGGCCCAAAGGATGGCACAACTACAACGCACGATGCTGTACATCTACGGCGACTCCTAAAGCGCTTTGCAGAGGGGAGAGTATACCACATGTCCTCCTGGGCCGCGTGCTCTCCGCGGCGTCCGGGCGCTCCGGGCGCTCCGGCCCGGCGGCCGCCTCGCGGTGTCGGAGGTGGTGGCGGCGCGGCGAGC
>JASLEW010000933.1 GCA_030150965.1 Thermoanaerobaculia bacterium
CGCGTCCAGAGCATCGACGGCAGCGCCACCAGGCGCGAGAAGCCGCGCGCGTCGGCGGCGCTCCACTCGCCGGCCGCCTCGCCGTAGACGCCGCGCGTGGCGGCGAGCAGCGAGGCCGCGGCGGTGACCCCCTCGACGAACACCTGCCCGGGGCGCAGCAGCAGCCGCACCTCGCCGCTCACCCGCGCCTGCGAGGAGAGCAGCAGCGCCTCGATGTCGCGGCAGACCGGCTCGAGGTGCTGCCCCTCGTGCACCAGGTCGCCGTAGGTGGCGGCGGCGGTGTCCTTGACCCGCTGCTGGCGCCCGGTCAGGGTGAGCTTCTCCAGCTCGCGGTGCGCGGTGAGCAGCACCTCGGCGGCCGGCGCCTCGAACGCCACCCGCCCCTTGATGCCGAGGATCGTCTCGCCCAGGTGGATGCCGCGGCCGATGCCGTGGACGCGGGCGACCGCCTCGACGCGCTCGATCAGCGCCACCGGCTCCAGCTCCTCGCCGTCCACCGCCACCGGCACGCCGCGGACGAAGCCGATGCTCAGCCGGCGCGGCGGCAGCGGCGCGGCGAAGGCGCCGCGGGTCAGCACCCACGCCTCCTCGGGGATCGACTCGGCGCTGTCGAGCGTCTCGCGCCCGCCGATGGTCACCCCCCAGAGGCCGCGGTTGATCGAGTAGGCGGCGCCGAAGGACGGCACCGGCAGCCGGCGCGCCTCCAGGTAGGCGACCTGCTCGGCGCGCGGCCGCGGCTGGTCGCGCACCGGCGCGACGATCTCCAGCTCCGGCGCCAGGGTGCGCAGCGCCACCTCGAAGCGCACCTGGTCGTTGCCCGCCGCGGTGCAGCCGTGCGCCACCGTGCGCGAGCCCAGGCGCCGCGCCGTCTCGGCCACCAGCTGCGCCTGGATGCCGCGCTCGGCGCCGACGCACAGCGGGTAGACCTGGCCGCGCCGGACGTTGCCCATGATGAGGAAGCGCAGCACCCGGTCGAAGAACGCGCCGCGCCCGTCCACCAGGCGGTGCTCGACCGCGCCCAGCCGCCGCGCCCGCTCGCCCAGCGCCGCCGCCGCCGCGCCGTCCAGGCCGCCGGTGTCCACGGTCACCGTCGCCACCGGCCGGCCGTAGGTCTCGGCCAGCCAGGGGATGCAGAAAGAGGTGTCCAGCCCGCCTGAAAAGGCGAGCACGATCGGCTCGCTCATCGCTCAGCTCTCCTGCAGGAATCCATCCAGGCGCCGCAGCAGGCGCCGCTGCTCGCCCTCGCCGTCGGTCGCCAGGAACACCGTGTCGTCGCCGGCCAGCGAGCCGACCATCTCCGGCCAGCCGGCGGCGTCGAAGGCCCGCGCCACTCCCTGGGCGGCGCCCACCGCCGTCTGCACCACGATCAGGTTGGGACCGGCGCGGCGCACGCCGCGCAGCAGCCGCGCCACCTCGGCGACCCGCGGATCGCGCCGCTCGCCCTCGCCGCGCGGAACGTAGCGCCCGGCCACCCGCGCCACCCCCAGGTCGCGCAGGTCGCGGCTGACGCTCGACTGCGTGGCCCGGATCCCCTGGCGGCGCAGCTCCGCCACCAGCTGCGCCTGGCTGGCCACCGGCGCCCGCGCCAGGACGGCGCGGATCGCCCCCTGCCGCGCCTCGCGCAGCTCACGGTCGATGGGCACGCCGGGGCTCCTCCCTCGCCATGCGCATAAGTCTGCATAAAAATGCAGAATGCGTCAAGCCGTCGCGCCTGGCCGGCGCGACGCGGCTCACGCCAGGGCTCACGGCCGGTCGAGCAGGCTGCCGTCAGCTGGTGCTCAACGCCGGCTGGCGACCTCGTGGATCTCGAAGGCCATCATGCCGTTGCGCGGCTCGTACTTGAGGCTCCAGGAGCTCTTGCCGGGGAGCTGTCCCACCAGTCGGGTGATCAGCGTGCGCGCGCTCTCGGCGCCGGCACCGGGCTTCCACTGGATGCGGCGCTCGACGTTGATGGGCTCCTGGAGCGAGGCGATGTGCGCCTTGGTGGCGCGGTTGACGCTCTGCAGGATGAGGGCGAGGGTGTCCTCCAGGTTGCGCTCCGCGCCGCCGAGGTTCAGCTGGGTGTCGAGGACCGGGGTGACGGCCTCCCACTGACCGCTCGCACCGCGCACCTGCGCCGGGACGATGTGCAGGACCTCACCCTCGCGTTCCAGGCGGAACCTGCCGGGGTTGCCCGCCGACGCATGCAGGTCGATCGCCTGCTGCACCACGGCGGCGAGATCCTCCGGCTGCCCTCTCACCCCGGACACCGGGTAGGAGAACCCCAGGTGCGCCAGGCGCACCACCCGCGGTTGGCCGAAGCCCGACTCCGCCATCATCCTGGTGGTGGAGGGCACGAGGTCGCTGTCGCCGGCATAGACGGGATCCTCGTAGGTGATGGCGGCGCCATGGCGCCGCTCCAGCACGCGCGCGGCCACGGCGAGCGGGGTCTGGGAGCTCACGTCGATGCCCAGCGCCCGGCCGCTGTCGCCGGTGGCGCGGGCGCTGCTCGCGAGCAGGCAGGCGGCCGCGATGGCCAGGCCGAGAAGCGGGCCCAGCGTGCTCAAACGGTGGGACTTGCAACTGGACATGGTTCCCCTCTCCATGGGCTCGGTTCGGCGGTCAGTGCTGGCAGGTCGTCGGGTCGGCCAGGTGGCTGCCGCTCGCATTGTCGCGCGAGATCGTGGTCGCCTGCGGCGTGACGCTCATCAGGAACTGGTTGGTCTTGTAGTTGACGGGTCCCCAGGGGCAGTTGATCTGCATCTGCTGGGTGGCGCCCCGCGTGCAGGACTGCTGCGGCACGAACAGCTGGAACTTGGTGTTGGCCCCGATCGTGTCGGCGCCGTAGAGATCCTGGCTGCTCGCCAGGTTGGCTCCCGGGTGCCCCGTGTAGGTGCTGGCCGTCCAGGCGCCCGGAGTCGGGTTGAAGGGCGGCCACTTGTCGTTGGCCGGCTCGAGGGCATAGCAGTTGTCGAACGTGCTCGAGAGGCTCTCGGTGAGCGACCGGCCGGTGAAATCGGTGCTCGCGGGGCTGAGCGTGGCGCCGAAATCCGCCTCGTCGAAGCAGATATTGTAGAACTGGTCGAAGGTCGAGGACTCGGACGACGGGATGGCGCAGATCGATTGGATGGCGGAGCAGGCGCCGCCGCTCTGCCCCACCGGCGTGGCGACGAACAGCACGGTGCCGCTGTCCGTGGCCGGCGCGCCGTTCGGCAGGGCCAGCGTCCCCTGGACCTGCACCGATTGGCCGCCGGCGAGCGGCTGGGTGATGCCCTTGGTGTTGACGCTCAGCCCGAGGTTGCCGTCGGTCTGGCTGAGCGTCCAGTTGTAGGTGCAGGAGTCGTTCGAGGCGTTGGTCAGCGTCGCATTGAGCGTCATCTGACCGCCGGGCTGGATGACCACCTGGCTGTTCTGCGCGGTGAAGGAGCAGGGACAGGTGCAGGCCGCGGGAGCGGGCGTGGTGGTGATGGCGTCCCCCTCGTCGATGTCGAAGGAGCTCTCGAAGTAGGTGCCGACGAAGGTGGTGCCGCTGCCGCTCACCGAGATCGGCTGGTTGCAGCACATGTTCTGGGTCACCGCGGCGAAGGCGGTTCCGTCCTCCAGATCCTGCTGGGTCACCTGGGCGCAGGTGTTGTCGGCGCTGATCGACACGTTGCCGGTCGAGCCGGTGGTCGAGCCGGTGCCGGAGCCGCCGCCGCAGATGGCGTAGTTGAAGGTGCCGGGGATGTTGGTCTGGCCGGGGATCTCGCCGCCGATCACGAACGAGAAGCAGAACTCCGGGAAGGTGAAATCACCCGACAGGTCGATGTTCCAGTAGACCGTCGCATCCACCTCGACGTAGGCCGACAGCACGTAGGCGGCGAGGTAGGTGGTCTGGCCGATCGCCAGCTGCTGCAGCGCCTGCGAGCCGACCACGCCGGTGACCGGGTTCTGCAGGATCACCGTCTGCCAGTGGTAGTTGAACAGGCTGAAGGTGGCCGAGAAGGTGAACGAGACGCTGAAGTCGTCGTTGGGCCGGGCCGGCGCCGCGGTGAGGTCCTCGATCACCACTCCCGGCCGCACCACCCGGGTGGCGTCCGGGCGGCGCATGCGGAACGGCCGGAAGTAGATGTTGGTCTTGGCGCCGTGGAGCCCCGGCAGGGTGGCCACGGCCCGCGCCGGGGCGCTCTGCGCGTTGCCGTCCGCGCCGCCCAGGGTGATGTTGGTCGAGTAGCTCTGACCGTAGGCGTCGGTGACGGTGAGGGTGACGGTGGTGACCGGCAGGCCGGCGGCGACGAACAGCAGGCCGTTGGTGCGGTCGTCCTCGGTGGTGTCGAGGTTGGTGATGTAGGCGGCGCTGGCCGGGGTCAGCGTCACCGTGGTGTTGCGCAGATGGGCGCCCACCAGCGACATCAGGCTGATGCTGCCGGCGGGAGCGTCGTCCGGCGACAGGTTGTCGACCACCGGCCCCGGCGGCAGCACGCGGAACTGGCCGACCGATTGGCCGCTCGAGTTGGCCGCCGCCAGGTTGTAGAAATCCATGGTGCCGGAGTTGGTGGCGTCGATCGACACCTGCATCGAGGTGCCGTCGGCGCTGGTGCTGAGCACGGTGACGCCCGGGAAGACGCGCTGGATCGGCTGGTTCGGCAGCGCCTGCGCGGTGGGGATGGTGACGGCGGCCCCCGCCAGGTTCTGGCCCATCACCGTCGCGGTGGTGACGCGGCCGTTGACGATCACGTTGGGGCTGATGGCGGTGATGCTCGGCGCGGCGGGAGATCCGGCCGCCTGCACGGCGAGCGAGCCGCCGGCCGTGGAGGTCAGGGCGCCGAGCGTGCCGGTGACGGTGAAGGGGTACGAACCGGTGGCGAGCGACGGGTCCGCCGTCAGGGTGAGGTTGGCGGTCTCGCCGGCCAGCAGGCTGGCCGAATCGAAGGTGCCGGTGATGCCGGAGGGCGTGGTGACGGTGAGCGCCACGGTGGAGGTGAGGTTGGCGCCGTTGACCGCCACGGTGTAGATCGCGCTGCCGCCGGGCGTGACCGCCTGCTGCGCGGGCGAGACGGTCACGGTCAGCGTCGTCACCGGCGCCGCCGTCACGGTGAGGGTGACGGTGACGGTGTGGGTCACCCCGCCGCCGGTGGCGGTGATGGTCAGCGTCTGCGTGCCGACCGGCGTGCCGGCGCTGGTGTAGACCCGCAGCTGCGAGCTGCCGCCGGCGGCGATCGTCGCCGGGGTGAAGGTCGCCGAGGAGCTGCCGTCCAGGCCCGTCTCGCCGAGCGTCAGGTTCGAGCTGAAGCCGAACAGGCTGGCGGTGGTGATGGTGTAGCCGACGTTCTGGCCCTGGACCAGGTTGCGCGAGGTCGGGGTCACGGCGAGGGTGAAGTCCGGCGGCTGGACGGTGCCGGTGACGCCGAAGAGGAACGGCTTCTGGGTGGGGTCGGCGCTGGCGATCGTGACCTGGCCGTAGTGGGCGCCGGTCTGCGACGACTGCAGGCCGACGCGGAAGGACTGCGTGCCGCCGGGGGCGATGACGTTGTTTGCCGGGGCCGCCGTCTCGCTGAACGCCGGATCCTCGCTCACCAGCGACGTCGGGTTGGCGATGGTGAACGGCTGACCGCCGTTGTTGGTGACGGTGAAGCCGCGGGTCACCTGCTGGCCCAGGGCGGTGTCGGGGAAGGCGTAGGTCCCCTGTTGGGAGATCGAGACGCCGTCGCCGCTCACCACCGACAGCGGCGGCAGCGTGAGCCCGGAGGCGCCCGACAGGTTGAAGCTGTAGGTGGGCGTCGCCGGATCGTTGCTCGACACCGAGAACGTGCCGGTGGCCAGCTGGTCGCTGCCGCACTGCAGGCGCACCCGCACGCTGGCGCTCTGCCCGGCGGCCACCGTGGCGCCCGGCGCCGGCGCCAGCTCGCTGTAGCAGGCGCCGCTCACCAGCGACGACGGGTTGCCGATCGTGAGCGTCCCGGGGCCGTCGTTGACCAGCAACAGCTGGAGCGACTCGGCGGTGCCGGTCGCGGTGTCGGGGAAGGTGACGGTGCCGCCTGGCACCACCGTGACGTTGTTCCACGCCTGCACCACCCGCAGGTGCGGCGCCGGGCTGACCGTCGCCGTCACGGTGAAGGTGTAGGTGCCGTTGAGCGGATCGTCGCTCGCGATCGTCACCGTGCCGGTGTAGGTGTTGGCGGTGCTCGCCTGGGCCTGCACGCCGAAGCTGGTGCTGGTCCCCGCCGCCACCGGGGTGATGGGCGATGCGCTCTCGCTGAAGCCGGCGCCCGACACCAGCGACGCGCCGTTGCTGATGTGGAGCGGGGCGCTGCCGCTGTTGGTGATGGTGAAGGTGACCGTCTCCGGCACGCCGGTCAGCGTGGCGGCCGGGAAGGTGAAGCTCCCGCCGTTGGCGATCGCCGTCGTCCCCTGCGCGACGCTGATCGCGGCGGCCGCGGTCGCCGTGCCGGTGATCGGGAAGCTGAAGGCCGGCGTCACCGGGTCGTTGCTGCCGATCGAGATCGTGCCGCTGTAGCTCCCCGGCGTCCCGGCCTGGAAGCGCACCCGGAAGGTGGTGCTGGCGCCGGGGTTGAGGGTGGTCGCGGTGGGGTTCGCGATCTCGCTGAAGCCGGTGCCGCTCACCAGGGTGGTGGGGTTGGTGAGGGTGAGCGGCGCCTGGCCGGCGTTGGTGATGGTGAACACCGTCGAGACCGGCACGCCCGCCGGCGTCGAGCCGAAGCTGTACGGCACGCCCGCGGCCCACACCGTGGACCCCTGGAGGACGCTGATGGTGGGCGTGGCGCTCACCACGCCCTGGATGGAGAAGGTGAAGCTCGGGTTGCCCGGGTCGCTGCTCGCGATCGTCACCGTGCCGTTGTAGGTGCCGGGCGATCCGGCCTGGAGGCGCACCCGGAAGGTGGTGCTGGCATTGACCGCCACCGGCGTCGACGGCGTGGCGATCTCGCTGAAGCCGGTCCCCGAGACCAGCGCCGTGGCGTTGCTGATGTCGAGCGGCGCGTTGCCGATGTTGGTGATGGTGAAGACCACCGAGGTGGGGATCCCCACCGGGGTGCTGGCGGGGAAGACGTAGAGCGACCCCTCCATGATCGCCGCCGAGCCCTGGAGCACCTCGATGGAGGGGCCGGTGACCGTGCCCTGGACGGTGAAGGTGAAGGTCGGGTTCACCGCGTCGTCGCTGGCGATGGTGACGGTGCCGCTGTAGGTGCCGGGGCCGCTCGCCAGCAGCCGCACGCGGAAGGTGGTGCTGCCGCCCACCGCCACCGGCGTGGCCGGCGTCGCGATCTCGCTGAAGGCGGGGCTGCCCGAGACCAGGGTGGTGGCATTGCTGATGTTGAGCGGCGCGGTGCCGGTGTTGCTGATGGTGAACAGCACCGAGGTCGCGGTGTCCACCGGCGTGCTGGCCGGGAAGGTGTACGTCGAGCCCTTGGCGATCTGCCCGCTGCCCTGCTGCACCGAGATCGTCGAGCCGGTGACCGTCCCCTGGACGGTGAAGCTGAACGTCGGGTTGACCGGGTCGTCGCTGGCGATCGCGACCGTGGCGGTGAAGGTGCCGGCGGCGCCGCCCTGCAGGCGCACGCGGAAGGTGGTGGTGCCGCCCGCCGCCACCGGCGTCGTCGGGCTCGCGATCTCGCTGAACGCGGCGTTGCCCGACACCAGCGCCGTGGCGTTGCTGAGGTTGAGCGGCGAGGCGCCGGTGTTGCTGATGGTGAACAGCACCGAGACCGGGACGCCGATCGGGGTGCTGGAGGGAAACACGTAAGTGGCGCCCTTGGCGACCTGGACGCTCCCCTGCTGCACCGAGATCACCGGGCCCGTGACGGTGCCCTGGACGGTGAAGCTGAAGGTGGGGTTGACCGGATCGTCGCTGGAGATGGTGACCGTGCCGCTGAAGGTGCCGGCGCTGCCGCCCTGCAAGCGCACGCGGAAGGTGGTGCTGCCGCCCGCGGCCACCGGCGTGGTCGGGGTCGCGATCTCGCTGAAGGCGGCGTTGCCCGACACCAGCGTGGTGGCGTTGCTCAGATTGAGCGCCGCCGTGCCGGTGTTGCTGATGGTGAACAGCACCGAGACCGGGATGCCGATCGGAGTGCTGGAGGGAAACACGTAGGTGGAGCCCTTGGCGACCTGGGTGCTCCCCTGCTGCACCGAGATCACCGGCCCGGTCACCGTGCCCTGGATGGTGAAGGTGAAGGTCGGGTTGACCGGGTCGTTGCTGGCGATCGACACCGTGCCGGTGAAGGTGCCGGGAATGCCGCTCTGCAGGCGCACGCGGACGCTCGTGCTGCCGCCGGCGGCCACCGGGGTGGTCGGCGTCGCGATCTCGAAGAACGCGGTGCCCGACACCAGCGAGCTGGCGTTGGTGAGGTTGAGGCTGGCGTTGCCGGTGTTGTTGATGGTGAACAGCACCGAGGTCGGTGTACCGACCGGGGTGGTGCTGGGGAAGGTGTAGGTCGAGCCCTTGGCCACGGCGGTCGAGCCCTGGGCGACGCTCAGCACCGGCGCCGCCACGGACCGCTGCGCCGCCAGAAGTGGAACCAGCAAAGCCAGCACGACAACCGGAGCAGCCTGTCGTCCCATCGCCTTCTCCCTGTTGAGCATTGGGCTGACGCCTCGCAGTTGGCCCAGGCCCCGGCCGCTGGCACATTTGCCAGACACACGACGCCAAAGGCAATCGAGGAGCGAAATTACTCCATCGAAAAGCGCTACCACATCTCCGCGACAGGGGCAGTCTACCCTAACCAGGGCGTGGTACGCAATAGTGAGATTTTTCCTGCAACAGAAATGCCGTCAGCACATTTACGCTGCGGTGGCTTCAACCTCGACCATGGCTGCCGGTTCAGGCGTCAGTCCGCCGCCTTTCTGGCCGCGGGCGTGCCGGCCGCGCCCGGGAGGACCGGCGAAGCGGCGTCCACGGCGACCCGCGGCTGCCAAAGGCGGAGGCCGCCGAGCAGGCCCGAGATGTTCTGCACGATGGTGACGTTGGGCGGCAGCGAGAAGTGGATGAGCTTGGAGTTGCCGCCGCCGAGGTAGAGGTGGCGGTAGTTGAACACCGGCTCCAGGTGCTCGATGGCGTCGAGCACGCGCTTGTTCCAGCGCCGCCGGCCGATCTTCTGCAGGGCGTGGTTGCCGATCCGCTCCTCGTAGGTCCGGTGCTTGCGGAAGACGTGGTGCGCCATCTCGATGTTGGGCACGTAGTGGCCGTCGACGTAGAGGGCGAAGCCCATCCCGGTGCCCAGGGTGATGACCAGCTCGGTCCCCCGCCCCTCGATCACCGCCATCCCCTGCACGCCGGCGTCGTTGGCCACCCGCGCCGGCCTGCCGGTGAGGTCGGACAGCTCCTGGGCCAGGGGAAAACCGGCCCAGGAGGTGCCGAGATTGGGCGCGGTGTGGACGGTGCCCTCGACCACCACCCCGGGGAACCCCGCCGCCACGCGGTCGAAGGGCGGCATCTGGCCGGCGATCTCGCGCAGGACCCCGAGCACCGCCTGCGGCGTGGCGGGCTGCGGCGTGGGCAGCCGCACCCGGTCGTGCGTCGGCTCGTCCCGCTCGTCGAGCGTCATCCCCTTGATGCCGGTGCCGCCGATGTCGAAGCACAACGTGATCGCGCCTGCGTCCGGGCCCTTGGCCATGTGCTTTCCCCCCTTTTGGTTTGCCTTCTTGGAAGCGGACCCGCCTGCCCGTCTCGGCCGGCAGCGCCTTTCGGAGCCCAGGCGTGTCGCGCAACTCACCAGCGTCGATCGGATCGCCCCCCGTCAGCCCCCCAACCCCCTTCCCACCCCTCCGGGGCGAAGGGGGCATCGCCTCCACCTTCATGCTCGGGCTTCATGCTCGGGGTCGGCCCTGGCCGATGGGCGACTTCTTACCATACTCGTTCCGCCAGCCTCCGCCGGGCGGCGCCTGCCGTCCCGGCCGTCCCGGGCGGCGGCGCTGGGAGAAGCGCCGCCGACGCCTCCGCGGCGGCCTGCCGGGGAGGGGACGGGATAGATTCACCACCGCGGCAGGCTGGGAACGGCGGCGCCACGGCCGCCGTGGAGAGACGGAGAGCCGCCCGGCGGCCGGAGCGCGGGCACCGATTCCGGTCAGCGGCCGGTCAGCGGCCGGCCGGCAGCCGGCCGGCGAGAGAGCGAGCGAGGCGGAGAATGCGAGCGATGGTCCTGGGGGGCGGCGGCCGGCTTCTGCCGCGCGAGCTGCCGCGGCCCGTGCCCGGCTCCGGACAGGTCCTGGTGCGGGTGAAGGCGGCGGGAGTCGATCCGGCGGCCCGCGGGGGACCGTGGCGGCGGCGGCTGGCGGCGATCGGAGGCGGGAGGGCCGGGGGCATCGGGACCGCCGGGGCAGCCGGCGCGGCGAGGGTCCCCGGCATCGAGGTCGCCGGCGAGGCGGCGGCGGTGGGGCCGGAGGTGGCCGACTTCGAGCCGGGCGACGCCGTGTGCGCGCTGCTCGACCCCCGCGCCGGCGGCGGCTATGCCGAGTACGCGGTCGCCGCCGCCTCCTCCTCCATGCTGCTGCCCGCGGGATGGAGCTTCGAGGAGGGCGCCGCCCTGCTCCTCGGCGGCCTCACCGCCCTGCAGGGGCTGCGCGACGTGGCCCGGCTCCAGGCCGGCGAGCGCGTCGCGGTGGGGGACGCCGCCGGCGCCGTGGGCCACCTGGTGGTCCAGGTCGCCGCCGCCCTGGGCGGCCGGGTCACCGCGGTGGCGTCGCCGGCCGCCCAGGAGCTGGTGCGCCGCCTGGGCGCCGAGCGCGCCGTGGATTTCACCCGCGAGGACTTCACCGCGCTCGCCGCCATCCGCCGGCTGGAGCCCGCGGCGCCCGCCGCGGCGGGCGCGCTCCCCGGCCGGG
>JASLEW010000778.1 GCA_030150965.1 Thermoanaerobaculia bacterium
CGCCCCGGCCGCGCCGGCCGGGGCGTCGGCGGGGGCTGCCGCGGCGCCGGCGTCCGCCGCCGCGTCGGAGGTCATCGCCGCGTCCGACGTCATCGCGGTGTCCGAGGTCAGAGCGGTCCCGGTGGTGGTCTGGGGGTTCGCCGCCGCCTTGTTGTCCTCGCCCTGGAACGGGAGCTTGCAGGCGGTGGCCGGGAGCAGCAGCAACAGCAGGGCTCCGAGCCAGGTGAAGCGCGAGGGGGATGCCGCGATCGTCCGTGCCGACTCTCTGCGCATGGGTTCTTCCTCTCTGCCGGTGCCGGAGCCGCGGCAACGCCGCCTGGTTGCCCTGCCTGTCTGTCCTGGTGCCCGGCCGTGGAATGGCTGAACCCCATCTTTCATGAATCCGCGCCCGCCTGTCAATGTCGGTGCGAGGCCCGGGTGCCGGCGGCCGGCCGGCCGGGTTGGTCCGGCTCGGCCGGCCGGCCCGCCAGCACCGGGCCTGCCGCGGTGGGGGAGCGGCGGGTCAGGACCTCGTCCGGGTAGGGATGAAAGTACTCCTTGGGATCGTGCTCCAGCCCCGTCCGCTGAAAGCGCAGCAGCTCGTCCAGGGCGAAGGTCTGGGGCCGGGAGCGGTCGCCGCGGTAGGCTTCCAGCGCCGGGTAATCGAAGTAGAGATGGTCGTAGCGCGCCACGTGCAGATACCAGCGCAACGGCACCGGCAGCCGGGACACCGCCGGCACCCCGGCGCTGAGGAAGTGGTGCCGGAACCGCAGCGTCTCGGCGATCGGGCACCAGTCGTCGAGGGCGAACTGCACCCGGCCGTCCTGCACCGAAAAACCGATCGGATAGATCTCGCACAGCACCACCTTGAACTTCCGGCAGTTGCAGACGAAGGTGCCGCGGTCGAGGAACGGGCAGCCGTCGATCAGCCGCAGCACGTCGAGCTCCATGCCGTCGTTCATGACGATGACGTCGAGGAACCGCTCGGCGAACTCGCTGACCGAGAGCCCCGCGCAGCCGGCCATGTATTCGCGCTCGCCCGGCATCAGCGTGCCGATCTTGTTGAACTCGCAGGCGCCGCCGCACCGGGCGCAGACCGCGAAGGTTTCCGGGGTGTCACCGTGGAAGCGCTGGTGAAACTCGGTAAAATGATGCGCGGGAATCGGCTTGAACCTCATTTCGTCTCTCCTGTCCGCAGCAGCGTTCCATCCTCGTCGTTCGACCGGATCAGCCAGGTCTGCAGCAGCGCGGACCTCTCCTGCTCGCCCAGGCAGCGGGCGGCTTCGGCGCGGATCCCCTCGTTCCAGATCCTGGTGAAGGTGGTGGCCAGCGTCTCGACCACCCGGCGGTCGAGCCAGATGTCGAACGTCGATTCACGCCGCCGCTCGATCCAATCGAGCTCGGCCAGGCTGCGCAGGTAGGAATCGAGGTTGCCGCCGGCCCGCTGGTGCTCCACGAACAGCTCGCGGTAATCCTTGTCGATGCCGTCCTTGCCGATCTCGCTGGTCATCGGCTCGCAGATGATGCCGCCGCTGGCGGTCGCCAGATTGGCGTCGTAGAGCACCATGGCGATCGGCCAGAGCAGGAAGTTCTGCCGGTCGATGGCGACGAACCGCAGCAGCTGATCGATCTCGTCCGCCGGTAGGTGCAGCCGCAGCTGGTTGAAGATGGCCGACGCCTTGCGCAGCACGCCTTCGTCGTTGGGGATCAGGAAGTAATGCTTGCGTCCCTGGCGCAGGGCGTCCTTGAGACTCTCGAAGAAGAGCTCCTCGGCAGGCCAGAAGAGATCGCGGGTGATCTCCCAGATCGTCTGCGCCGCGCTCTCGCGCTCCAGCACCGCGCTATAGCTCCACAGCCACTCCAGGTCCTCGACGAAGACGTAGGCGCCGGCGAGCTGGGTGGTGATCGGATTGCGCGGGATGCGGCGGTGCTCGAGGCTGGTGACG
Organism: Thermoanaerobaculia bacterium; assembly: GCA_030150965.1. Classification (GTDB taxonomy): domain Bacteria; phylum Acidobacteriota; class Thermoanaerobaculia; order Multivoradales; family UBA5704; genus JASLEW01. The sequence goes on from JASLEW010000778.1 coordinate 1,926, forward strand.
ACCTCGGGGTGCCTGAGCGAGGTGCGCAGCGCCCGGCGCAGCTCGCCGATGAAGGCCGGTCGCTGCTTGGGGTCCTGGTACAACGAGAAGCTGACCTGGATGGTCTCGACCGCCCGCAGGTCGAAGGGCAGGGGGTGGGCGCTGTCGGCCACCAGCAGCGTCGGCTTGCGGAAGCTGTGGGCGATGCCCAGCTCGTACATCACGTTGGGATTGACCGAGTTCTCCGGCCGCGGATCGGCGGCGACGGCGATCACCAGGTCGGCGTTGAGCAGCGCGCAGACGACCTTCTCGGTCACCATCCCGGGCAGGCGGACGTCGTCGGCCTTGCCGCACTCCCAGCGGGCGCCGAGCGCGTCCTTGACCTCCGGCAGGATCGCCTGCTCATAGATCGGCCGGAACTCCTCGATCAGCGGCATGCAGACGAAGCACTTCTTCATTGCTCACCTCCTGGCGGTGCGATGGGCGGTCGTGGACGGCTTCCGGGTGGCGGCCGTGGGCGGCGCAGCGGCCGCCGGGTCCGCTCCAGCTCCGTTTGCCGCGACCGAGATGCGGCGCGGCGAAAAAATGTTTAGCGGCGCGCGACGCCGCGGCGCGCCGGCCGGGCGGCGTTGCGGCAGGCGGGGAGGCGGCTAACCAAAATCGCCGGCGTTGGGGTCGTCGGAGTCTGTTTGCCGGGGAAGCGCGGGCGCGGCCCGTTTGGCCGGGGAGGCAGCGTGGCAGGAGGCGAGCACAGAGGGGGGCGCGGCCGGCGGCAGGAGTGCGCCGCCGGCGCACCGCCGCCCACCCGCGACCTGCGGCTGGCGGCGGCGCGGCAAGGAGAGACGGAGATGGAAACAGCCAAACGGGCGCTGATCGTCGGCATCGATCGCTACGACCGCATGCCGCGGCTCACCGGTTGCGTGAGCGACGCGCGGGCCCTGGCGCGGTTGCTGGAGCGCCACGCCAGCGGCGACAGCAACTACGCCTGCCACCTGTTGACCGGCAGCGGCGCGCAGCCGGTCACCCGCGCCGCGCTGCGCGCCGCCTGGCACGGGCTCTTCGACGGCTTCGCCGGACACATCCTTTTCCACTTTTCGGGTCACGGCACCCCGACGCGCACCGGCGGGGTGCTGGTCACCCAGGACGGCACGCCGGACGAGCCGGGGCTGTTCATGGACGAGCTGCTGACCCTGGCCTGCCGGTCGCAGGCGAAGAGCATCCTGCTGCTCCTCGACTGCTGCCATGCCGGGCTGGCGGGCGATCCCGGCTTGCTGCAGCCCGCCGGCGCGCAGGGCCAGGCGCTGCTGCGCGAAGGGGTGACGGTCCTCGCCGGCGCCGGCAGCGCCCAGACGGCGCGCGAGGCGGCCGGCCGCGGCGTCTTCAGCAGCCTGGTGCAGGAGGCGCTGGCCGGCGGCGCCGCGGACGTGCGCGGGCGGGTGTCGGCGGCGGGGATCTATGCCTACGTCGAGCAGGCCCTGGGCGCCTGGGAGCAGCGGCCGCTCTACAAGTCCTACGCCGATCACCTCCCGCCGGTGCGGCTGTGCGCTCCGGCGGTGCCGGACGCGGTGCTGCGCCGGCTGCCCCGCCTCTTCACCAGCGCCAGCAGCCGCCTCGCCCTCGCTCCTTCTTTCGAGTTCACCCATCCGTCGGCGAAGCCGGCCCACGTCGCCTTGTTCAACAAGTTCAAGCTCCTGCGCAACGCCAACCTGCTGACCACCAGGGGCGGGAAGGATCTCTTTTTCATCGCGCTCGAATCCGGCTGGGTGCAGCTCACCGCGCTCGGACGGTTCTACTGGCACCTGGCACGGAAAGGATTGCTCTGACCATGGTGGTCGCCATCACCGGACATCAGCGGCTGCCGGACCCGGCGGCCTGGGCCTGGGTGAGCGAGGCCATGGCCGCGGTGCTCGACGAGGTGGCGCCGCCGCTCTGCGGCGTGAGCTCGCTGGCCATCGGTGCCGATCAACTGTTCGCCGAGCTGATCCTCGCCCGCGGCTGCGAGCTGCGGGTGGTGCTGCCCTTTGCCGCCTACGAAGAGACCTTCCAACCGGGCCGCGACCTGGAGGGATACCGCGCCCTCCTGGAGCGCGCCGCGGCGGTCGAGGTGCTGGCGGCGGGCGGCAGCCGCGAGCAGTCCTACCTGGCGGCGGGCCGGCGGGTGGTGGAGCTGGCGGACCAGGTGCTGACGGTGTGGAACGGCCTGCCGGCGGCCGGCCTGGGCGGCACCGCCGACGTCGTGCTCTACGCCCTGCACCGCCGCAAGCCGGTGGTGTGCATCAACCCCATGGCGAGGTGCGTCGGGCCGCTGCGCCCGCGCGGCCCGCGCGGCTGACGGCCGCGTCTGCTCCCGCCCTGCCGCGCCCGCGCGCGTGGACCAGGCATTTTCAAGGTGCGCCATCCGCCCTGCGCGTGACATTTTGCTAAAGTGCGGCTCTTTAATATCCTCTCTGCTGCATTGCGTCGCGCCACGGCCTGGCGCCACCCTGCGGTGCCGCGTTCTGGGCGAGGGAGGACCGATGAGCGAAGAGGCGACCTACGATGTGGCGATCCTGGGATCGGGCCTGGCCGGCACGATGCTGGCGGCGATCCTCGCCCGGCACGGGCACCGCGTGGTGGTGCTGGAGAAGGGGGCGCACCCGCGCTTCGCCATCGGCGAGTCGCTGCTGCCGCAGGGCACCCTGTGGATGTGGGTGCTGGGCGAGCGCTTCGGCGTGCCGGAGATCCAGCACCTCACCAAGCTGGAGACCATCACCCGCCACGTCTCGCCGGCCTGCGGCAACAAGCGCACGATCGGCTTCGTCTATCACCAGCCGGGCCGCCGCCAGGACCCGGGCCAGGCGCACCTGCTGGTGCCGCCGGCCACGCCGCTGACCGCCGAGAGCCATCTCTACCGCCAGGACGTGGACCTCTACATGCTGCGCGTCGCCACCGCCTACGGCGCCGAGTACCGCGAGCGGGTGGACGTGCAGGACTTCGACCTCGGCCCCGGCGGCGTCCGCCTGCGCACCGCCGCCGGCGACGAGGTGCGGGCGCGCTACCTGGTCGACGGCTCGGGCTACCGCTCGCCGGTGGCCGACCGGTTCGGCCTGCGCGACCACCCGCCGCGCCTGCGCACCCGGTCACGAACGATCTTCACCCACCTGCGCGGCGTGCACCTCTACGACGACACCCTGGCGCCGGGGGAGTCGCCCGGCCTCTCGGCCCGCTGGTCCGACGGCACCCTCCACCACGTGTTCGACGGCGGCTGGTTCTGGGTCATCCCGTTCAACAATCACGCCGCCGCGAGCAACCCCCTGTGCAGCCTCGGCCTGACCCTCGACCTGGAGCGCTTCCCCGAGAGCGGGCTGCCGCCCGAGCGCGAGCTCCAGGAGGTGGTCGAGCGCTTCCCGAGCATCGCCGCGCAGCTGCGCAACGCCGAGCCCGACCGTCCGTGGACCGCGACCGGCCGGCTCCAGTACTCGGCGCGGCGCGGCGCGGGCGAGCGCTTCTTCCTCCTCGCCCATGCCCACGGCTTCGTCGATGAGCTCTACTCGCGCGGCCTCATCAGCTCCTTCGAGATCCTGCACGCCCTGGCCGGGCCGCTCCTCGCCGCGCTCGCCGCGGACGACTTCGCCGCCGAGCGCTTCGCCCGCGCCGAGCGCCTCCAGGAGGCGCTGCTCGTCGCCAACGACCGCATGGTGCACAACTCCTACCGCGCCTTCCGTCACTTCCCGCTGTGGGACGGCTGGGTCCGGATCTGGCTGCTCAACAAGATCTTCGGCGACCTGCGCCTGTTGAGCCGCTGCTGCGAGTACCTGGGCGAGCGCGACCCCGCGCTGCTGGCGAGCCTCGACGACGATCCGCCTCCCGGTGGGGCCCTGGCCGTGGAGGCCGCGAGCGCCGCGAACGCCGCGGACGCCGCGGGCGCCGCGGACGCGGCAAGCGCCAC
>JASLEW010000806.1 GCA_030150965.1 Thermoanaerobaculia bacterium
GGTGAAGATCCGCGGCTTCCGCATCGAGCTGGGCGAGATCGAGGCGGCGCTGGCGGCGCTGCCGGGGGTGCGCGAGGCGGCGGTGACGGTGCACCCGGCCGGCGCCGGCCGCGCCCAAGGTGCCGACCGCGCCGACCGCGCCGACCGCGCTCAAGGCGCCGACCGCGCCGACCACGCTCAAGGTGCCGACCGCCGGGGCCGCGCCGGCCCGCCGGGCGACCGGCGCCTGGTGGCCTACGTGGCGGGCGACGCCGCGGCCGAGGGGCTGCGCCGCGCCCTGCACGAGCGGCTGCCGGACCACATGGTGCCGGCGCAGTTCGTGATCCTGGCGGCGCTGCCGCTGACGCCGAACGGCAAGGTGGACCGGAGCGCGCTGCCGGCGCCCGCGCGGCCGGACCCGGCGGCGGGCCCCGGGGCGGACGGCGCGCCGCCAACGCCGGTCGAAGAGATCCTCGCCGGCATCTGGAGCGAGGTGCTGGGCGTCGAAGGGATCGGCCCGGCCGATCACTTCTTCGAGCTGGGCGGGCATTCGCTGCTGGCGACGCAGGTGGCGTCGCGCCTGCGCAGCGCCTTCGGCGTCGAGCTGCCGCTGCGCGAGCTGTTCGCCGCCCCGGTGCTCGCCGACCTCGCCGCCCGCGTCACGGCGGCGCTGCGCGCCGCGGACCCGGCGCGGACGCGGACCCCACCCGGAACCGCGACGCGGACCCCGGACGGAACCGCGACACGGACTCCGGCTGGGACCTCGCCCCTGATCCCTGAGACCGCGCGCCCGCAGGCGGACGACGAAGCGGCGCCACCGGCACCACTGGAGCCGCTGGAGCCATCGGCTCCGACACCGCCGCCGCTCGTCCCGCTTCCGCCGCACCTGCGCCAGGGGCCGCTGCCGCTCTCCTTCGCCCAGCAACGCCTGTGGTTCATCGATCAGCTGGAGCCGGAGAGCCCGCTCTACAACATCCCGGTGGCACTGCGCGTCGCGGGGCCGCTCGACGCCCGGCTGCTGGCCCGCTGCCTGGGCTGGATCGTGCGCCGGCACGAGGCGCTGCGCACCGTCTTCGCCGTGCGCGACGGCGCGCCGGCGCAGGTGATCCTGCCGGCGGCGCCGTTGGCGCTGCCAGTGGTGGACCTCGCCGCGCTGCCGGCGGCGGCGCGCGAGGCGCCGCTTCCGGCCCTGGCGGCCGAGGAGGCGGCGCGGCCCTTCGCCCTGGCCCGCGGCCCGCTGCTGCGCGGCGTGCTCCTCCGGCTCGCGGCGCAGGACCACGTCCTGGCGGTGACCATGCACCACATCGCCAGCGACGGCTGGTCGATGGGCATCCTGATCCGCGAGGTGGCGGCGCTCTACGCCTTCCTGGCGGAGGACGCCGCGGATGGTCCGGCATCCCCGCAACCGCCGCAGCAGCAGCCGCCGCAACCGGTGCAACCCGTGCATCCTCTGGACACGCTGCTTCCCCTGGCCGGCCTGCCCGAGCTGCCGGTGCAGTACGCCGACTTCGCGGCGTGGCAGACCTCCTGGCTGCAGGGCGAGGCGCTGGCGGCGGAGATCGCCTTCTGGCGCCGCCAGCTCGCCGGGCTGCCGCCGCTGCTGGAGCTGCCCACCGACCGGCCGCGGCCTGCGGCGCAGAGCTTCCGCGGCGCCGTCCGCCCGGTGCGGCTGCCGGCGGGGCTCACCCGGCGGCTGGAGTCGCTCGCCCGGCGCGAGGGCGCGACGCTCTTCATGGCGCTCCTCGCCGGCTTCCAGGCTCTCCTCGCGCGCGCCAGCGGCCAGGAGGACCTGGCGGTGGGCTCCCCCATCGCCGGGCGCAACCGCGTCGAGATCGAGGGGCTGATCGGCTTCTTCGTCAACACCCTGGTGCTGCGCGGCGACCTGTCCGGCGGCCCCTCGTTCGGCGCGCTGCTCGGCCGGACGCGCGAGACGGCGCTCGCCGCCTACGTGCACCAGGACGTGCCGTTCGAGAAGCTGGTCGAGGAGCTGGCGCCGGAGCGGAGCCTCGGCCACACGCCGCTGTTCCAGGTGATGCTGGTGCTGCAGAACGCTCCCGCCGCCAGGCTCGCGATCCGCGACCTGCGCCTGCTGCCGCTCGCCGTCGCGGCGACCACCTCGAAGTTCGATCTCACGCTCACCCTCGCCGCCGACGACGGCGGGCTGAGCGGCGGGATCGAGTACGCGACCGATCTGTTCGACGCCGCGACCATCGACCGCCTGGCCGGGCACCTCGCGCGGCTGCTCGCCGCGGCGGCCGGCCGGCCCGAGGAGCCGTTCCACCTGCTGCCGCTCCTCGGCGCGGAGGAGCGCGCGCAGCTCCTGGTGGAATGGAACGACACCGCGTCGGGCGCCCCGGGGCGGACGGGGCGCACGGGAACGGTCCACGAGCTGTTCGCCGACCAGGCCCGGCGGACGCCGGGGGCCGTCGCCGTGATCTTCGGCGGCGAGGAGCTGACCTATGCGGCGCTCGACGCGCGGGCGAGCCGGCTGGCCCGGCGCCTGCGCCGGGCGGGGGTCGGCCCGGACGTCCTGGTCGGCCTGATGGCCGAGCGCTCGCTCGACATGATCGCCGGGGTGCTGGGCATCCTCCAGGCCGGCGGCGCCTACGTGCCGCTCGATCCCGCCTACCCGGCGCAGCGCCTGGCCTTGATGATCGAGGACACCGGCGCGCCGGTGCTGCTCACCCAGGAGCCGCTGCGCGGCCGGCTGCCGGCCGGGAGCGCGCGGGTCCTGCTGCTCGACGATCTGCCCGGCGGACCGCACGACGGTCCGCTCGACGCACCTCACGGCGACCCCCTCGACGCACCGCACGGCGGCCCGCTCCACGCACCGCAGGGCGGCCCGCTCGACGCACCGCAAGGCGGCCCGCTCGACGCGCCGCACGGCGGCCCGGACGCGGGCGGCGGCCTCGCGGACGCGGGGCGGCCTGCCGCCGGCGCCACGCCGTCGCCGGACAACCTGGGCTACGTGATCCACACCTCGGGCTCGACCGGCCGGCCCAAGGGGGTGGCCCTCTCCCAGCGGGCGCTGCGCAACCTGATCGACTGGCACCTCGCCACGCTCCTCGGCGGCGCGCGCACCCTGCAGTACGCCTCGCTCTCCTTCGACGCCAGCTTCCACGAGATGTTCGCCTGCTGGGGCTCCGGCGGCACCCTGGTGGTGGTGCCCGAGGAGCTGCGCCGCGACCTGCCGGCGCTCGCCGAGCTGCTCGTCGCGCAGCGGATCGAGAAGGCGATCCTGCCGGTCGTCGTGCTTCAGCAGCTGGCGGAGATCTTCGCCGAGGGCGCGGCGCTGCCGCCGCTGCGCGAGATCACCACCACCGGCGAGCGGTTGCAGACCAACCGCGCCATGGCGGCGCTGCTGCGGCGGCTGCCGGGCTGCGCCTTCCACAACCACTACGGCCCCTCCGAGACCCACGTCGCCACCGCCTTCACCCTGAGCCCGCGGCCGGAGGAGTGGACGCTCCACCCGTCGATCGGCCGGCCGATCGCCAACAGCACGGCCCACGTGCTCGCGCCCGGCCTCACGCCGGCGCCGATCGGCGTCTTCGGCGACCTCCACCTGGGCGGCGCCTGCCTGGCGCGCGGCTACCTGGGGCGGCCCGACCTCACCGCCGAGCGCTTCGTGCCGCACCCGTGCGGCGCCGAGCCCGGGGCCCGCCTCTACCGCACCGGCGACCGGGTGCGGGTGCTGCCGCGCGGCGAGCTGGAGCTCCTCGGCCGCCTCGACGACCAGGTCAAGGTGCGCGGCTTCCGCATCGAGCTCGCCGAGATCGAGGCGGTGCTGATGACGGTCGCCGGGGTCCGCGAGGCGGTGGTGGTGGTGCGCGAGGCCGCCGCGGGCGCCGGCGGCGCGGAGGGAGGAGCCCGCTCCTCCGGCGACCGGCGGCTGGTGGCCTACGTGGCCGGCGATACCGGCGATACCGGCGATGCCGGCGATGTTGCCACTGGCGGCGGGCTGACGGTCGGCGCGCTGCGCCGGGCGTTGCGCGAGAAGCTGCCGGAGCACATGGTGCCCGCCGCCTTCGTGATCCTCCCGGCGCTGCCGCTGACCCCCAACGGCAAGGTGGACCGGCGGGCCCTCCCGGCTCCGGAGCCGGAGAGCGCCGCGGGCCACGTGGCGCCGCGGACGCCGGCCGAGGAGATCGTCGCCGGCATCTGGGCCGAGGTGCTCGGCCTGGAGCGAGTGGGGGCGGACGGCCACTTCTTCGAGCTGGGCGGCCACTCGCTGCTGGCCACCCAGGTGGCCTCGCGGGC
>JASLEW010000842.1 GCA_030150965.1 Thermoanaerobaculia bacterium
CCGCTGGCGCCGGCCGTGGCGCGGCATCGGCGGATTCGCCGGCGGCGCCGGCCGCGCCGGCGGCGGACGCGGGGGAGCGGCGAGCCGGTGGCGTGGCTGCTCGGGGTGCTGCGGCTGCGCTGCCTCCAGTACCGGCGGGACCGCTGGCGGGTCCGGCGGCGGCAGGTGGAGCTCGACGGCGCGGCCGACGAGTCCGGCGGGCGCGAGGCGGCGGAGCTGCGGGGCGCGCCCTTGCCGCGGGGAGTGGCGGCGGTGCTCACGGTCCCGGCCGACAACGAGCAGGTGGAGATGCACCACGACCTGCAGCGTCTGGCGCGCGGCCTGCCGGCCAAGTACCGGTTCCTCCTCACCGCCCGCTTCCAGCTCGGCATGGTGGACCGCGAGGTGGCCGCGGTCACCGGCCTGGCGCCCGGCTCGGTGCGCAAGCTGACCCAGCGCGCCGTCGAGCAGGTGCGGACCGCGGCGGAGCGGGCCGAGCGGACGCCTGCAGGCGGCAGGAAGAGGTGACCGCCGCGATTCTGCTGGCGCAGCGGCGGGCGCCGGAGGTCAACCGAGGCCGGTGAAGCCCTCTCATCTGCGCGGTAGTAGGATCAGAAGCCGGACGCGCTCCACCTATCTCCGCCAAGCGATCGGCATCGCGCTTCTTCTCTCAATGGCCGTCTCGCCGCCCATACACGGTGGCGCTCCGGCCAGTGATGGCCGTGGGCCAGCCCCAACGGGCGCCAAGCCCGGTTTCTATGTTCAGTTCTCAATGTGTCATGCCTGCGCTTACAAGGGGTGGCAGGCGGAGGTCGCATCGGCACTCGCAGGTTCAGGAGTGAAGGCGTCCGCCTGCGATGCCCCATCGTCTCACTACACGCCCCGGCAATATGCCAGCTTGAAAACACTTCGCCTCCGCCAGCCTCAGCAGGAAGAAGAGTGGGACGTCAATGTATATGCTGGACCCATGGCTTCCCAGCGTTCGGCGGCGCAGCTGCGGTCTCGTATTCCATCTCTGCTGACCGAAGTATTCGACAGGATCGACAAGCAGCATGAAGAAAGTGGGGATCATCCCCATCTCGTCCGCCGGCTCGAGAACTGCACCGGAAATCAGTGCGACATCTATGGTTTCTTCCTTCAAATCGTGCGGGTGACACGCTAGGCAGGAGCGTCGCCCGCGAAAAGTCCGGCGTGGCCTTCAACCTGGCGGTCAACCTCTGCCACCTGGGGAGCTTCGAGGAAGCCTACGGATACCTGTCCGCCGCGCGGGACCTCGCGCCCGGCCTGGCCGACGGCCTCGACGGCCTGCGCCTGGCCTGGCTCGGCGCGCGCGTGGACGCGGGCCTGGGGCGGAGCGAGGAGGCACGGGCGGGATTGGCCGAGGTGCGGGATCAGCTGGCCGCGAGGCGCGCCGCCCTAGACGCGGCGGTCGCATCGCTGGAGACCGCGGTGATCGGCCTCGCGGCGGGCCGGACCGCCGAGGTCAGGACGCTGGCCGGGGAGATGGCCTGGATCTTCACTGCCGAGGGCATCGAGCCTGATACCCTCGCCGCCCTGCGCCTCTTCTGCGAGGCGGCCCGGCAGGAGACGGCGACCCCGGCGCAGGCCCATGCGCTCCTCGCGCGCCTCGAGCCGCGCGGGCCGCTGCGCTGGCTGGACCAGCGCTGAGCCGCGGCAGCCCGGTGCGGCGGCCAGCCCGGGCGCCGCCTCCCTTGGTCCCCGCCGCTACCCAGGGCCGCTCTGCCTTCCGTGCTATATTTAGGGTGTCCCTATGGGCCGGAAAGACAGCCGAGAACAGCCTCCGAGCACGCAGCACGCCCGCGAGGTCTGGTCGTTTTTCACCGGCGCAATGGGTTTGGACCTCGGCCTTGAAGCCGTAGGCCTGACGCCCACCCTCGCCGTTGAGCTGGACCCTGTCTGCTGCAGCACCATACGCGCAAACCGCCCTTCGCTGAAGCTCCTCGAAACCAGCGTCCAGGGGCTGACCGGTGCCAAGCTGCGCCGCATACGCCGGCCGGGGCCGGACGGTGTCTATCTGATGGCGGGCGGGCCGCCCTGCCAGAGCTTCTCGTCCGGCGGCCGCCGGGCCGCCCTCTCCGACCCGCGCGGCAACCTGATCTACGAGTACCTGCGTTTGGTGGGTGAGGTGCGGCCCCGCTACTTCATCCTGGAGAACGTCGCCAACATTGTGACTGCCGCTGTGCGCCACCGGCCGATCGCCCTGCGGCCGGGCCAGCACTGGAGCCTCAAGCGCTACTCCGCGGACGGCACTTCGGCAGGCGGCTTCACGCTCGACGCCGACGAGCTCTCGGGGACGGCCATCCAGCAGCTGCTCGACGACATCGAGGTCCGCCTCGGCTACGACTTCGCCTTCGGCATCCTTGATGCGGCTGAACACGGCAGCCCGCAGCACCGGCTCCGCTTCGTCCTCTACGGCAGCCGAGAGGGCCCGCCCCCGCCGCTGCCGGCCTCCACGCACGGCCCAGGGCTGCTGCCGTTCCGCACTGTCCGGGACGCGCTCTCCGGGCTGGAAGGCCCTCCGGGGCCTCATTCCGAGTACACGCCGGAGGTCCGGCGGTTGTTCCAGCTGGTGCCGCCCGGCGGCAACTGGCGCGCCCTGCCGGAGGGCCTCAAGCGCGAGGCCCTGGGCGGCGCCTGGGAGGCCGGCGGCGGCAAGACCGGCTTCTTCCGCCGCCTCAGCTGGGACGCCCCGAGCCCGACGGTCACCGGCAGGGCCAACCGCAAGGCCAGCGGCCTGTGCCACCCCACCGCCGACCGGCCGCTCTCGGTGCGCGAATGCGCAGCGCTGCAAGGCTTCCCTGCCTCCTGGCTGTTCACCGGGGCGATGAACCGCCAGTACCTGCAGATCGGCAACGCCGTGCCGGTCGAGCTCGGACGGGCCGCCGCCCAGCCGTTCGCCTGCCCTGCCGCGGCCCGCCCGGCGTCCTCCCCTGACCGTAACGCCATGCTGAAGGCCGCGCTCCACAAGCTCCGGAGTGCGGCGCGCAACAAGAAGGTGCGCGCGGAGCAGCTGAGCCTTGCCGAGGCGCTGGCAGGATGAGCGCGGGCGGCCCGCCACGGCTTGAGTTCGTCCCCGACAAGAACCCTGTCCACCGCATCGCGGAGCCGGTCCGCCAGCGCCTCGTGCGGGCGCAGCAGGAGCACATCTCGAAGCAGTTCCCGGATGCAAGGGACCTCCTCGCCTTCGTCCTGGACGAGCTGAAGCTGAGCGTTGCCGCACCGGCGGACCTCGGCGGGCAGCCGGTCGGAGCCCTTGCCGACCTTGATGCCTCCGCCCTCACCGGCTACCTCTGCCAGGTCTTCGAATCCTCTTCGGTCCCGGCGTCGGCCGCGCGCCTCCACGCGCTTGCCGCGGCCGAGCGGTTGTACCTGGTACGCGCCTTTGCCGACCCAACCAGGACGGTCGTCCGCATTGCGGAGAAGGTTGCGCGGGTCGTGGCACAGTTCCCCCGCTCCGCGGCCGACATCGAGAGGGGGCGCAACCCGGGCGACGTCCTCGACCCGTACATCCTGGCCGCGACGCGGGGCCTGCTGCACGGCGGCGGGCTCAAGCCAGCGGTCGCCACCACGGTGGCGCACAAGGCCCTGATGATCATCGAAGGCCTGCTCGGCCACCTCCACGAGGAGGTCATCGGTGAGATGCGCGGCAACCTGCGGGTCCCCGAACCACGTGGCGTGCATCAGGAGATGCTGGACCTGGAGACCAACCCCTTCCCGGGGGCCGACATCGTCCAGCCGCCGCACGGCCCCGGCGGCGCCCTCCGCTTCCACCAGGTCAAGAGCAAGACCGGCTCGGCCAAGGGAGGCGACGGGGCCCGCCTCGGCACGCAGCTCCAACGCCTCCGCGACTACTACGGCGGCGAGCTGTATTTCGACGCGCTGATCGGCAGCACCCTGAGCGGGCACCGTTCGCGGGCCGGCGTTGAGCGCACGGCGCCCAGCGTGACCTTCCTGGTGGGCGAGGCTGCCTTCCGCGAGCTGACCGGCAGCCGCGTCGGGGCGGAGCTGCTCCTGCGGGTCTATCAGGCGGCCTTTGCCAAGGTGGCGGAGCAGACCGGCTACCGCGTGGAGGCGATGACCGAGGTGATCGTCACCGCCTTCGAGAAGCGCGCGGCGCACGAAGGCGAGACCATCATGGAGTCCGTCCTCGCCGCCGCCGTGCGCGGCAGGCCGGAGGACCAGGACAGCCGGCTGCAGAAAGCCAGGGCGGGGCGGCGGCTTCTGCGGTGACCGACACCGTCGCACCCGAGGTGCGCAGCCGCATGATGAGCCGCATCCGTGGCAAGGACACGGCGCCGGAGCGGGCCGTGCGCTCGTTCCTGCACCGCGAAGGACTGCGCTTCCGGCTCCACGCCAGGGGCATCCCTGGGACCCCGGACATCGTCCTGCCGCGCTACCGCACGGCCGTCTTCGTGCACGGCTGCTTCTGGCACCAGCACCCCGGCTGCAAGCACCACGGAGTGCCGGCAGCCAACAGCCCCTACTGGCAGGCCAAGTTCGCGCGCACCGCGGAGAGGGATGCGCGCAAGGTGCGGGAGCTTGAAGCCTTAGGCTGGACTGTGCGGGTGGTGTGGGAATGCGAGGCCGACCGCGTACACCTGGAGGCCCTCCTCTCCTCCTTGCCGGGCTGGCCGCCACCGGACACCGGGCGTGGCCGGCGCAGCTGTTAGCGGCAGGTTGGCCGTGGTTAGCCGGGCCGCCTCCCACCCGGGTGCATCCGAGCGGTGGCCGGGCGCGGGCAGAGCTGATGGCGCGCGCGGGGCCGTGGCCGCTGCTGCGTGCAACCCTCTGCTAGGCTAGGGCCGATGACTAGGAGCGGCGCAAGGGCCGGAGGGGTGCGCTCAGCCCCCCTCCCTGTGATTTCCCTTTTCTCCGGCGGCCTCGGCCTCGACCTGGGGCTAGAGCGTGCCGGCTTCAAGACAGTCCTCGCTCTCGACAGCAACCCCGAGGCGGTGGCGACGATCCGGCGGAACCGCCCCAACCTGCCCGTGATCTCCTGTGCGATCGAGGACATCCCGACCGCTGAGATCCTCGAGGCGGCTGGCCTCAAGCCAGGGGGCCCGCTACTCATCAGCGGGGGGCCTTGCTGCCAAGCCTTCAGCACCGCCGGCCAACGGGGCTCGCTGGACGACCCCCGTGGCCTGATGTTCCGCGAGTTCCTGCGCGTCGTGAGGGAAGCACGGCCGAGCCTTTTCGTGATGGAGAACGTCCGCGGGATCCTCTCCGCAGCCGTGCGCCACCGGCGCCTGGCCGAGCGTGGGCCGGGCCACCCGCCGCTGGCTCCTGAGGAGGAGCTGGGCTCCGCCCTGGCAAGGGTACTCAAAGAGTTCTCCTCCTTGGACTATTACACGCTCTTCGGCCTGGTTAATGCAGCCGACTTCGGTGTCCCTCAGACCCGGGAGCGGGTGCTCTTCATCGGGTCGAGGGACGGCCACCCGCTTGCAATGCCAGCCCCGACGCATTCCCGCGGTGGACGGCCGCAGCCATGGGTCACCCTGGGGGAGGCGCTCCGTGACTTGCAAGAGCCTGCGCCAGCCTTCCGGCGGTTCTCCCCGGCAAAGGAGGAGATCCTGCGGCATGTCCCGCCAGGCGGCAATTGGCGCAACCTGCCCGAGGACCTGCAAGAGCGCGCCCTCGGCGGTGCGTTCACCTCCTGGGGCGGCCGAACCGGGTTCTACCGGCGCCTGTCCTGGGAGCGGCCTGCGCCCGCGCTGACCACCAGGCCCGACAGCAAAGCGACGATGGCCTGCCACCCGACCGAGCTGAGGCCGCTCTCCGTCGGGGAGTACGCGCGCCTTCAACAGTTCCCGGCCGACTGGGTGTTTGCCGGCAGCACAGCGCAGCAGTACCGCCTCGCCGGCAACGCGGTCCCGCTCGGCTTGGCCGAGGCCGTCGGCCGGGCACTCCTTGCGGTGCTGAGGCTGCCGCGGCAGCGGGCGCTGAAGGGGACTGTCCGCTGCTGGGACCGTGGGCTGGCCGAGCGGCTGGACCGCCTTCCAAAGACCGTGCTGAACCCACCCCGCATGCGGAAAGTAAGAAGTACCGAGGCCCTCCGCCAATGGCTCGGTGCCGGCAGACGGCGCAAGCTGGGGGCAGTGCTCCCGCCGGCGCCAGGCGGCCTGGCCCCGGCCGGTTGTGAGATGACAAGGCGCCCGAAGGCCTCCGACAGTCCCACAGGCCAGATGGGCGCTGCAGCCGCCGCTGCCCGCAGGCCCGGTTGCTAGGCCCAAGGGGCCATGCAACCGGCGCGCAGCCCCCTCCTCTGTAACAGGGTGTCCTCTCTCCCTGTGGCGCCCGCCCTTTTGAGGCGCCCAGGAGGGGGAAGCCCTTGGGACAAGACGTCGAGGCCCGTGACGCTCAGCACGCAGCCCTGGCCCGGGCAAAGGAGCACGCGGTGCAGGGCAACGCCGACGAGATGGCCGTTGCGCTGTTCGAGAGCGGCCTGCTGCCCGGCATCCTCCGACGCCTGGAGCGGGCATGGCCCTCGTTCCCCCACGAGGACGTAGAGGACATCGTAGCCGAAACTGCCTGGCGGCTCTACAGCGCGGTCCGCGCCGGGACTCCGGTCAACAGCCTGCCAGCCTGGGTCATCAAGGTCGCCGACCGCCTGGCAAAGAGGCGCTGGTCCACCGCAGCCCGTCTTGATCCTATCGGGCCCGAGCCCGAGGACGGGCGGTACGGCGGCCTTGGCGAACCCGATGAAGAGGATCAGCTGAGGGCCGCGGTGGCCCGGGTCCGAAGGCTGCTGCCGCGCATCCAGGGCCACACCGTCCAGAGCGTCCTCGCTTACTTGCTCGACGCAATCGAGGCCGGGCACGAGAATATCCCGGCAGGCGAGATCGCATCCGCGCTCGGCCTCTCGGAAGGCGCTGTCCGGACCAGCCTCAGCCGGGGCCGGCGCAAGCTGCTGCGCCTGATGCTCGACGATGGCGCACTCGCAAGGTCCAGCCGCGTCGTCGCCAGGTTCCTACCTGAGGAGGCTGAGCAGGAGTTGTGCGAGGAGGATCAATGCTGACCGCAATCGATGGAGGATGTGTGGCATGACGGACGACCAGGCCCTGCACACTGCCCTTGAAGACCTCGTCGACAGGGCTTTTGCCGCCTCCGCGGACATCGGCCAGGAGGTCGAATCAGTCCTCGGGGAAGGCATCGAAACGGAGCTTACGCGGGAGGCCGCCGCGGGCCTCCTGACCAGGGTGATTGAAGCCCTCCGCACCAGGCTTGACCGCGAAGGCGGCTCCTCTGGCACACCGCGGGTTGCGGCGAAGCTGTCCGACCTTATCGACCGTGCCATCAACGCGCGTGACCGGGCCGCGGGCAGGTCCTGGGAGAATATTGCCAGACCTGTCATGCTGGCCGCTCACAACGGGGTCTCACCGGGCGAGGTATTGCCGACACCGACATTCCACACCCGCCGGATCCCCATGCGGAGTGGCTTCATGAAGCTCGCCGACATCAAGCTGTGGGATAGCAACGCACGGCTCGATATCCACCTCAACCAGTTCCGCCGCCTCCGTGGCCGGGGGCCGACCCACGACGAGCTTGCAGCCATCCTCCTGGGTGACCTGCAGCTCCCGGGTGCCACCGGTCACAAGGCCGACGCCTTCAACATCCGTGACCTGGCCCGGAGCATTGCCGTAAACGGCCTCCAGAAGCCACCTATCCTTTCCTATTCCGGCCAGCTGCTCGACGGCAACAGGCGCATCACTGCCTGCCGCTTGGTGCAAGCCAGCGACGAGTTCACTCCTGATGAGAAGCGCAACGTCGAAAGGATCCTTGTCTGGCAGTTGACCGAGTTCGCCACGCCTGAAGACGAGGACGCGGTGGTCGTTGCCCTCAACTTCGAGAGCGATTATAAAGAGCCGTGGCCCGAATATGTGAAGGCCAGGAAGGTCTACGAGGCATGGCAAGAGATGTTGGTGCTCACGCCCAGCGCACCGCACCTTGCGCTGCGGAGGCAGCTGGCGAAGCAGTTTGCGCTGGCCGCGGACCAGGTGAACCGCTACCTGAAGATGATCGAATCCGCTATCGACTTCGAGGACTACCTCGTCAGCGAACGCGGCCTGGACGAGATTGAAGTCAAGCACCGCAGCAACGAGTACTTCCAGTATTTTGATGAGTTGTCCAAGGGCAAGGCTGCTGGCGGCGTTGCCTTCACCTTGAACCAGAACGAGGCCTTCAAGAAGCTCGTCTTCGACCTCATCTATGACGGGAAGTTTGCCAGCTTCGCCTGGATCCGGAAGCTTAAGCACTTCGACGACGACCTCTGGAAGGGCCTCAGCGAAGCGCGGCAAGAGCAGGACCTTGACCGCGCAGAGGAGCTTGTAGAGCGGGCACTCAACGACGCCCACGCCAGGGCCGCGGAGGTGCGGCAGACCGGGGCCAACGGCCGGATCGAGGCGTTCGTCAGGTTTATCGAGCGTCTCCCGGTCAAGGCCTTCCGGGATGAGATCACCCCGGAGAACCTGCGCGGCCTGCTAGGTGCCTTGGAACTCGTGAAGAGCAATGCCGACGAGGCGCTCGCCCGGAAGGAGGCAGGCAGTGGTGTCCACTGAAGCGGGCACGCCGGCCGCAGATGCAGTAGTGTCACCCATCTTGGACAGGCTGCTCCTCCGGCCCCGGCCCGGCACCTCACCTTATGCCCTGAAGCGGCTGCTCCTCGGCGGGTCGCTGATCAGCCGAGCCAGCATAGAGGCAAGAGGGGTTGCCGTCCCGCCGTTCGAAGCGCACCGGCTCCTCGGGGCGCTCCCCGGTGTCTCCCTTGGGTGGGACGGCGCGGCCGTGCGGTTCGCCGAGAACCGGCGGCGGTTCCTGGCAGGCTACCCCACCTACAGGGATGCGGTGAAGACTCTGAGCGCAGGTGCCGCTACCGTGGCGGCAGCCGCACTTAAAGGGTTCCGGCTCCTCGACGCCCTCGACCCTCATCAAGTCACCAACGTTGCGGCCATGACTGCGGCCGGCGGGTCCGGCCTCTGCTTGTTCGATGAACAGGGGACGGGGAAGACGGTCTCGATGCTGGCGGCCTTCGACGTGCTTGCCGAACGTGACGAAGCTGACGTAATGCTCGTCATCGCGCCCAAGAGCATGATCCCGGAATGGAAGCGCGATGCAGAGCGGTTGCTTGGCGACCTCTACCGCGTCTCACCCGTCACGGGGTCCCGGGACCACAAGCTGCAAGCGCTCAGGAGGGGCGCAGACATCCTGGTCACGAACTTCGAGGCCACGGTCAGCTTCGAGGAAGGGCTCGGAGCCTTCCTGGGCCAGCTCAGCGGGCGAGCCGTGCTGGTGATTGACGAATCCTTCTTCACCAAGAACCTGGATGCAAAGAGGACGAGGGCGATCAGGAGGCTGCGGGAGCATTGCAAGCGTGCATTCACCCTCTGCGGGACACCGGCCCCCAATTCGCCGTTCGACTTGATTGAGCAATTCAACATCGTCGACTTCGGCTGGACGTTCGATGGCGCCCGGATCCCACCGCAACGGGCGGAGGCAGCACATAGGATCCGTGAACTTACAACGGAGCGCGGCCTTTTCCTGAGGAGCAGGAAGCACGAGGTCCTCACCCTGCCCGGGCACAGCCTGACACGCGTCCTGCTAGACCTGGCCCCCGTCCAGGCCCGGGCCTACACCAGCCTCAGGGACGGTTTGGTGAGAGACCTTAAAGCCATCGACGACCAGGTCTTCCGCTCGCGGTTAGGCCAATTCCTTGCCAGGCGGAGCGCCTTGCTGCAGATCTGCTCTCACCCCGCTGCGGTCGTGCCTGCATATGAAGAGACTCCGGCGAAGCTTGCGGCACTTGACGGCATCCTTGCCGACCTGGTTGGCCGGAAGCGGGAAAAGGTGGTGATCTGGTCCTTCTATACAGCGACGATCGACGCGCTCGAACGCCGTTATCAGCACTTCGGGCTGGTCCGTTACGACGGCCAGGTTTCGGATCCGGCAGTACGGGGCGAGTACGTACACCGGTTCCAGAACGACGGTTCCACAATGATCTTCCTCGCGAATCCAGCTGCAGCAGGCGCGGGCCTGACCTTGCACCGCGCACGGTTTGCGGTGTTCGAGTCGTTTTCAAACCAGGCGGCGCACTACCTCCAGAGCATGGACCGCCTCCACCGCCGTGGCCAGACCCGCGGCGTCAGGTCGATCGTGCTCGTTTGCCGGGACACCATCGAGGTCATCGAATACGAGCGCCTGAGGTCCAAGGAGGCCGGGGCCCTCGACCTCCTTGATGACGGCCGCCCGCCCTTGGCCTCGCGGGACGGACTGCTCGAGGAACTGCTCGGAAGGGGGCGGCCGTCATCCACGGTGGAGGATGACCCAGGAGACGCTCAAGGAGCGTTCTGGCTCCGCTCAGGCCCAGCCAACTGACACCGCTCCGCTCGGCTTGCCGCCCGGCGAAGCGGGAGATGCCCCTGACCTGAGCCATCCCTGGAGCCGAGGGCAATCCTCACCCCCCGCCGCCTCCTCACCGCCGCCCGGCAAAGTAAGGCACCCGCCGCCCGCGGATCGGCGCATGCCCGGCCACGAACACCACCGCCTCGTCGTCCGGCAGCCGCCGGACCTCCTCCGCCGTCAGCAGCGGCCGGGCCACCTCCTGCACCGACAGCGTGTGGCGGCGCGGGCCGAGCACCAGCGGCGCGCCGTTCAGCGACCGCTTCGCCAGGTGCACCGTCGTCTGGCCGAGCATCCGCGACAGCTGCTCGGCCGTCTCCAGGTCGGCCGGGGCGAAGGCGATCTGCACCGGGCAGTTGGCGGTGATCGACTGGTGGCGGCCGTAGATCTCGTGCAGCTGGGCGAGCGACTGGATGGAGAGGTACACGCGGATGCCGTAGCCGCGCAGGTAGGCCATCGCGCGGCCGAAGAAATCCAGCTTCCCCAGCACCGGGAACTCGTCGAGCAGCAGCAGCAGGGGCCGCCGGTGCGCGGGCCGGCCGGAGCCGGTCTCGAAATCGAGCCGCTCGGTCAGCGCGCGGCACAGCTGGTTGAGCACCAGCCGGATCGGCCCGCGCAGCCGGTCGAGGTCCGCCGGCGCCAGCGTCAGGTAGAGCGACAGCGGCCGCTCGCCGCTCACCAGGTCGAGCGGCGCGAAGTCGCTGCGCGCGGTGTTGGCGGCGAGGATCGGATCGCGGAACAGCGCCAGGTGGGCCTGCGCCGTGGCGACGATGCCCGAGGAGGTGCGCGGGTCCATGTCGAGCAGCGACCGCGCCGCGGCGGCCACCACCGGGTGGGTGTAGGTGCGCCCGCCGGTGTGCGGATCGCGCCAGCCCTGGTCCAGCCCGGGGTCGTGATGGGCCGCCAGGAGGGCTTCGAGGGTGTCCTGGAGCGGCCGGCGCGGATCGGACAGCAGGCGCGCGCAGGCGGC
>JASLEW010000854.1 GCA_030150965.1 Thermoanaerobaculia bacterium
GTCCACCTTGCCGTTGGGCAGCACCGGCAGGCTGGCCAGCGCCACGAACGCCGCCGGCAGCATCGGCTCCGGCAGCCGCTCGGCGAGGAACGACCGCAGCTCCGCCGCCGCCGGCGCCCGCTCCCCCGCAGGCACCACCCAGGCCACCAGCCGCTGGTCCCCGGGACGGTCCTCGCGCACCGCCACCACCGCCTCCCGTACCCCCGGGTGACGCCCCAGCGCCGCCTCGATCTCCCCCGGCTCGATGCGGTGGCCGCGCACCTTGACCTGATGGTCGATGCGTCCGAGGTGCTCGATGCGTCCGTCGGCCAGGTGCCGCGCGAGGTCGCCGGTGCGGTAGAGCCGCGCGCCGGACGCCGACCGCGCCGCCGCGAACGGGTGCGGCACGAACCTCTCGGCGGTGAGCCCCGGCCGGCCATGGTAGCCGCGCGC
The DNA here is from genome assembly GCA_030150965.1 of Thermoanaerobaculia bacterium. Taxonomy (GTDB): domain Bacteria; phylum Acidobacteriota; class Thermoanaerobaculia; order Multivoradales; family UBA5704; genus JASLEW01. The sequence continues at coordinate 433 of JASLEW010000854.1, forward strand.
CAGCCCCGCGCCGCCGATCAGCAGCTCGCCCGGCACACCCAGAGGTGCCGGTTCGAGCCGCTCCGAAACCAGGTAGATCTCGGTGTTGTCGAGCGGCCGGCCGATGGTCACCGCTCCGACCCCACCGACCTCGTCGAGGCTCGACCAGACCGTCGTCTCGGTCGGCCCGTAGACGTTCCACAGCGCGGCGCAGGCCCCGTGCAGCGTCTCGGCGAGGTCGCGCGGCAGCGCCTCGCCGCCGCACAGCGCCGTGAGCCCGCGCGTCCCCCTCCAGCCGGCCGCGAGCAGCAGCCGCCAGGTGGCCGGCGTGGCCTGCATCGCCGTCACCTCGCCGCTGCCGAGCGCCTGCCGCAGCAGCTCGCCCGACTGCGCGGTCTCGCGCGACGCGAGCAGCAGACGCGCGCCGCAAAGCAGCGGCAGCCAGATCTCCAGCACCGCGATGTCGAAGCTCAGCGTGGTGACCGCGAGCAGCGCGTCCGCGCTGCCGAGCCCCGGCCGCCGCCGCATCGAGGCGAGGAAGTTGACCACCGCGGCGTGGGGGATCTCCACCCCCTTCGGCCTGCCGGTCGAGCCCGAGGTGTAGATGACGTAGGCCAGGCTCCCCGGCACCGCGCCGCGCCGCCCGCGCGCCGGCCGCTCTTCGCCTTCGGGCCGTTCGCCGCTTGCCGCCGCAATCCGCTCCTCCTCGTCGAAACTTCCGCCGCTCGCCCCGGCGACCCCAGCCACGCCTTCCGTCCGCTCGCCGCTTGCCGCGGCGACGCCTGCCTCGCCTGCGAGCCGCTCCCCTCTCGCCCCCGCGATCTCCGCCTCGCCTTCGAGCCGCTCGCCGCTCGCCGCAGCGATCCCCGCTTCGCTGTCGGGCCGCCCGCCGCTCGCCCCGGCGATCCCCGCCTCGCCGTCGAGCAGCACGACGCGCGCCGCGCCGGCCGGGATGCGGCCGGCAAGATCTCCTTCGGTCAGCAGCACCCGCGCTCCCGAGTCCTCCATCAGGAAGGCCAGGCGCTCGCGCGGATAACCCGGATCGAGCGGCAGGTAGGCGCCGCCGGCCTTGAGGATGCCCAGCATCCCGACGATCATCGCCGGCGTGCGCTCCGTGCTCAGCCCCACCAGGTCGTCCGCGCCGACCCCGAGCGACCGCAGGTGATGCGCCACTCGGTTGGCCCGCGCCTCCAGCTCGCCACAGCTGAGATGACGGTCGCCGGCCACCAGGGCGACGGCGTCCGGAGCGCGGTCGATCCGCGCCTCCACCAGCTCATGCAGGCAGGCCGGGACGAGGGCGCGGTCCGCATCGCTCCACTCCACCAGCGACTGCTGCCGCTCCCCGGGGAGCAGCAGCGGCAGGTCTTCGACCGCCAACGAGGGATCGCCCGCCGCCGCCGTGAGCAGCGCGGCGAAACGCCCCACCAGCCGCTCCACCGTGCTGCCGTCAAAGAGGTCGGTGCTGTGCTCCAGCACCCCGGCGAAGCCGTCCGGCCCCTCCTGCAGGGTCAGGGTGAGATCGAAGTTCGCCAGCCCGGTGGGGAGATCGAGCTGCGACAGCCGCAGCCCGGGCAGCTCGAGGGTCCCCAGCCGGATGTCCTGGAGCGCGAAGAGCACCTGGAAGAGCGGCGAGACCGCGCGGTTGCGCTCGACCCCGATCTCCTCGACGATGCGCTCGAACGGCAGGTCCTGGTGGGCGAAGGCGTCGAGCGCCGTGCGGCGCACCCGGTCGAGCAACTCGGCGAAGCTCGGGCTGCCCGCCAGGTCTCCGCGCAGCACCAGGGTGTTGACGAAGAAGCCGATCAGCCCTTCCACCTCGCGCCGGGCGCGGCCGGCGGCCGGCGTGCCCACCGCCACGGTGTCCTGCCGTGCATGGCGTCCCAGCAGCACCATCCAGGCGGCGAGCAGGGCCATGAACGGGGTCACCCGCCGGCTCCGGCACAGCGCTCCCACCGCGTCCGCGAGCCCGCGGTCGAGCTGCACCGCCCGGCTCGCGCCGCGGTAGCTCTGCACCGGCGGGCGCGGCCGGTCGAGCGGCAGCTCCAGCACCGCCGGCATCCCGGCCAGCTGCCGCCGCCAGTAGCCGAGGTGCTCCTCCAGCACCTCCCCCGCCAGCCAGGAGCGCTGCCAGAGCGCGAAATCCGCGTACTGCACCGGCAGCTCCGGCAGCGGCGACGGCTCGGCCGCGGCAAACGCCGCATAGAGCGCCGCCACCTCCCGCACCAGCACCCCCAGCGACCAGCCGTCGCTCACGATGTGGTGCATGTTGAGCAGCAGCAGGTGCTCCGTCTCGTCCAGCCGCCAGAGGCCGGCGCGGAGGAGCGGCCCCCGCGCCAGGTCGAACGGCCGCAGCGCCTCCTCCGTCATCAGCCGCGCCGCCGCCGGCTGCCGCAGCGCCGCGGGCAGGCCGGTCAGCGCCACCAGGGGCACCGCCACGACGCCGGGCGCCAGGATCACCTGGCGCGCCGCGCCCTCCCCGCCGGGGAACACCGTCCGCAGCACCTCGTGACGGCGCACCACCTCCCGCAGCGTGCGCGACAGCACGGCGGCCGAGAGCCGGCCGGAGATCCGCAGCGCGATCGGCATGTTGTAGAGCGCGCCGCCCTCCAACCGGTCGATGAACCACAGCCGCTGCTGGGCGAACGACAGCGGCAGGCCCTCCCCTGGCCGCCGCGGCACCGGCACGATCCCGGGCCTCCCGGCCGCGGCCCCGGCAACCGGGCGCAAAGCCTCGATCCGGGCCGCCATCGCCGCCAGGGTGCGGGCCTCGAACACCGCGCGCAGCGGCAGCTCGACGCCGAACACCTGGACGATGCGCGCCACGAGCTGCGTGGCGAGCAGCGAGTGGCCGCCCAGGGCGAAGAAGTCGTCCTCAACCCCCACCGCCGGAAGCCCCAGCACCTCGGCGAAGATCCCCGCCAGCAGCTCCTCGCCCGGCGTGCGCGGCAGCGCCGCCGCCGAGACGGCTGCGCCCTGCCACTCCGGCGCCGGCAGCGCCCGCCGGTCCACCTTGCCGTTGGGCAGCACCGGCAGGCTGGCCAGCGCCACGAACGCCGCCGGCAGCATCGGCTCCGGCAGCCGCTCGGCGAGGAACGACCGCAGCTCGGCCGCCGCCGGCGCCCGCTCCCCCGACGGCACCACCCAGGCCACCAGCCGCTGGTCCCCGGGACGGTCCTCGCGCACCGCCACCACCGCCTCCCGCACCCCCGGGTGACGCCCCAGCGCCGCCTCGATCTCCCCCGGCTCGATGCGGTGGCCGCGCACCTTGACCTGATGATCGATGCGCCCGAGGTGCTCGATGCGCCCGTCGGCCAGGTGCCGCGCCAGGTCGCCGGTGCGGTAGAGCCGCGCGCCGGACGCCGGCCGCGCCGCCGCGAACGGATGCGGCACGAACCGCTCGGCGGTGAGCCCCGGCCGGCCATGGTAGCCGCGCGCCAGCCCCGCGCCGCCGATCAGCAGCTCGCCCGGCACACCCAGAGGTGCCGGTTCCAGCCGATCCGAAACCAGATAGATCTCGGTGTTGTCGAGCGGCCGGCCGATGGTCACCGCTCCGACCGCGCCGACCTCGTCGAGGCTCGACCAGACCGTCGCCTCGGTCGGCCCGTAGACGTTCCACAACTTGCCGCAGGCCCCGCACAGCGACTCGGCAAGGTCGCGCGGCAGCGCCTCGCCGCCGCAGAGCGCGGTGAGCCCGCGCGTCCCCCTCCAGCCGGCCGCGAGCAGCAGACGCCAAGTCGCGGGCGTGGCCTGCATCGCCGTCACCTCGCCGGTGCCGAGCGCCTGCCGCAGCAGCTCGCCCGACTGCGCGGTCTCGCGCGACGCGAGCAGCAGCCGCGCGCCGCAAAGCAGCGGCAGCCAGATCTCCAGCACCGCGATGTCGAAGCTCAGCGTGGTGACCGCGAGCAGCGCGTCCCCGCTGCCGAGCCCCGGCCGCCGCTGCATCGAGGCGAGGAAGTTGACCACCGCGGCGTGGGGGATCTCGACCCCTTCGGCCTGCCGGTCGAGCCCGAGGTGTAGATGACGTAGGCCAGGCTACCCGGCACCGCGCCGCGCCGTTCAAGGTCGGGCCGCCCGCCGCTCGCCCCGGCGATTCCCGCCTCGCCGTCGAGCAGCACCACGCGCGCCGCGCCCGCCGGGATGCGCCCGGCCAGATCCCGCTCGGTCAGCAGCACCCGCGCCCCCGAGTCCTCCATCAGGAAGGCCAGCCGCTCGCGCGGATAACCCGGATCGAGCGGCAGGTAGGCGCCGCCGGCCTTGAGGACGCCCAGCATCCCGACGACCATCGCCGGCGTGCGCTCCGTGCTCAGCCCCACCAGGTCGTCCGCGCCGACCCCGAGCGACCGCAGGCGGTGCGCCACCCGGTTGGCCCGCGCCTCCAGCTCGCCGCAGCTCAGATGCCGGTCGCCGGCCACCAGGGCGACGGCGTCCGGAGCGCGGTCGATCCACGCCTCCACCAGCTGATGCAGGCAGACCGGGGCCAGGGGGCGGTCCGTGTCGCTCCATTCCACCAGCGCGTGCCGCTCCCCGGCGAGCAGCAGCGGCAGATCCGCCACCGGCAACGCGGGATCGCCGGCCGCCGCCGCGACCAGGGCGGCGAAACGGCCCTTCAGGCGCTCCACCGTGCTGCCGTCGAACAGGTCCGTGTTGTGCTCCAGCGTCCCGTGGAAGCCGGCCGCCCCCTCCTGCAGGGTCAGGGTGAGATCGAAGTTCGCCAGGCCGGTGGAGACGTCGAGCTGCGAGAGCCGCAGCCCGGACAGCTCGAGATTTCCCAGCCGGATGTTCTGGAAGGCGAAGAACACCTGGAAGAGCGGCGAGACCGCGCGGTTGCGCTCGACCCCGATCTCCTCGACGATGCGCTCGAACGGCAGGTCCTGATGGGCGAAGGCGTCGAGCGCCGTGCGGCGCACCCGGTCGAGCAGCTC
>JASLEW010000008.1 GCA_030150965.1 Thermoanaerobaculia bacterium
GGCGGCGGTCCCCGCGTTTGGGGGGGGGCGGGCCGGGGGGGGCGGGCGCTGCGGCGTGGGGGCGGGCCCCGTCTGGCCCAGCATGAGGGCTCCCGCGGGGGGGGGGGGGGCGGGAGGGCCGGGGGCGGGCTCGGCCGCCAGCGTCCGCGCCCTCTCGGCGAGCCGCTCGGCCCAGCGCCGGAACGAAGCGGTGCGCGGCGGCAGGCGGGCCGGCTCGCCGCGGCCGATCTGGCGCCACGCGGTCGCCAGGTCATCCAGGAGGATGCGCCAGGAGACGCCATCGACGGCCAAGTGGTGGATGGCGAGGAACAGCCGCGCCTCGCCCGCCGGCAGATCGAGCCAGAGGGCGCGGAGGAGGGGGCCGGCCGCGAGGTCGAGGCTGCGCTGGGCGTCCGCGGCAGCCGCCGTGACCGCCGCTCGCACCCGCTCCCCGGCCAACCCCGAGAGATCGATCCGCAGCATCTCGCGTCGCCCGGCGTTCGCCGGGGTCGCCGGGCTTGGCTCCTGTCGCTCGGTGATCGCCGGGGTCGCCGGGTCCGCCGGACTCACCGGGGCCGCCGGGACCGCCGGACTCACCGGGGCTGCCGGGATCGCCGGGATCGCCGGGCTCACCGGACTTACCGGGCTTGCCGAACTCGCCGGGCTCGCCGGCGGCGCCTCCGGCCGCGGGGGGAGGCGCCACTGGCGCCAGCGCCCCTCCTCGCGCCGGAAGCGGAGGCGCAGGGCGTCGTGGTGGGCGACCAGTGCGGCGATCGCCCGCGCCAGGGCGGCGGGGGGGGCCGGCGGCAGCCGCACGGCGAGCAGGAGCGCCTGGTTGAAGTGATGGGGATCGGCGGGCTCGCGGTCGAGGAACCACCGCTGGATGGGGGTCAGCGGGACCTCGCCGGCGGCCTCGTCCTCCTCGGGAGCGCCGCTCTGCTCGGCTGCAGCGCCGGACGGCTCGGCGGCCTGCCCGGTGCTCTGCTCGACGGCGGCGGCGAGCCCGGCGATCGTCGGGTGCTCGAAGAGCTGCCGCGGGGTGATGCGGCAGCCCGCCTGGCCCGCCCGCGCCACCACCTGGAGGGAGAGGATCGAGTCGCCGCCCAGAGCGAAGAAGTTGTCGTGGACCCCCACCTCCGGCAGCCGCAGGACCTCGGCCCAGAGGCCGGCGAGGAGCTCCTCGACCGGGCCGCGCGGAGCGGTGCGCTCGGCCGCGCCGGCGCGCGCCGCCGCCGCGTCCTCGGCGTCGTCGAGCGCCGGGAGAGCCGCCAGCGCCCGCAGATCCACCTTGCCGTTGGGCGTCAGCGGCAGCGCGGGGAGCCGCACGATGGCGGCGGGCAGCATCGGCTCGGGGAGCGTCCTCGCCAACCGTGCCCGCAGGTCGGCCGCCGTCCGCTCCGCGGGCGCGGCGACGTAGGCGACGAGGCGCCGCACGCCGTCGCGCTCGCGCGCCACGACCGCCGCGGCGCGCACGCCGGGGCAGGCGGCGAGGGCCGCCTCGACCTCCCCCAGCTCGACGCGATGGCCGCGGATCTTGACCTGGCGGTCGGCGCGGCCGAGGAACTCCAGCTCGCCGTCCGGCCGCCACCGCGCCAGGTCGCCGGTCCTGTAGAGCCGGGCGCCGCGGCCGGCGCCGAAGCCGTCGGGCAGGAAGCGCTCGGCGGCGAGCTCCGGCCGGCCGGGATAGCCGCGGGCGAGCGCCGTGCCGCCGACGTGCATCTCGCCGGCGACGCCGGGGGGGACGAGGCGCCCGTGGCGGTCCAGCAGGTGGATCTGGAGGTGGGCGAGAGGCCGCCCGATCGGGCTCGCCGCCGCCGCCAGGTCGGCGCTGCCGAGCGGCCGCCAGGTGGCGTGCACCGTCGTCTCGGTGATGCCATACATGTTGACCAGCCGCGGCCGGGTCTCCCCGAAGCGGCCGAGCCAGCCGGCGAGGAGCGCCGGATCGAGCGCCTCGCCGCCGAAGATCACCAGCCGGAGATCCGGCAACCCGCCGCCGCCCGCGAGCGCCGCGGGCGCGAGCTGGGCGAAGGCCGAGGGGGTCTGGTTGAGGACCGTCACCCGCTCGGCGGCGAGGAGCCGCAGGAGCTCCTGCGGCGCGCGGCTGACCGCCTGGGGCACGACCACCAGCCGGCCGCCGTGGGCGAGCGCCCCCCAGATCTCCCAGACCGAGAAATCGAAGGCGTAGGAATGGAGGAGGGTCCACACGTCGTCCGGCCCGAAGCCGAAGAGCGGACGGGTGGCGGCGAGCAGGCGCGAGACGTCGCCGTGCGTGACCGCGACCCCCTTCGGGCGCCCGGTGGAGCCCGAGGTATAGATGACGTAGGCGAGATGGCCGCCCGCCGAGGCGGAGCCAGCGCCGGAGACCGCGCCGGAGCCAGCGCCGGAATCGGCCCCGCAGCCGGCGCCGGAGCCAGCGCCGGAGAGCGGCGCCGCGGCCCCCGTCGCCTCCTCCGCGCCGCCCTCTCCGGCGTCCACGGCGTCGGGCATCACCAGCCGCGCGCCGTGCGGCGGCAGGCGGGCGGCCAGCTCGGGGCGGGAGACGAGCACGCGCGCCCCGGAGTCGTCGATCATGAAGCCGAGCCGCTCCGGCGGATGGGCCGGATCGAGCGGCAGGTAGGCGCCGCCCGCCTCGAGCACCGCGAGGAGGGCCACCACGAGATCGAGCGAGCGCTCCAGGCAGACCGCCACCAGCGACTCCGCGCCCACGCCCCGCCGCCGCAGGACCGCGGCGAGCCGCCCGGCGCGCCCCGCCAGCTCCCGGTAGGTGAGCTCGCCGCCGCCCTGCCGCTCGCCGGGGTCGCCCGGCGCGCCCGGCGGGACGGTGAGCGCGACCGCGTCCGGCGTCCGCGCCGCCTGGTCGGCGAAACGCTGGTGGAGGGGAGGGCCGGGGAGATCGGCGGCAGGCCGCGGGTTCCACTCGGCCACCATCTGCTGGCGCTCCGCCCTCGACAGCATGGGGAGATCGCCGAGCCGCGGGCCGGCCGACCCCGGGGCCGCGCCCAGCGCCTCGCCCAGCGCCACGAGGAGGCTCTCCCAGTGGGCGAGGAGGCGCGCCGCCGTCGCGGCGTCGTGGTGCTCGGGGTCCCAGGCCAGGCGGAGCTCGAGGTCCTCTCCCGCCGGCGCCGCGATCGCCGTCAGCGGATAGTTCGTCCGCTCGCGGAAGCGCACCTCGCCGAGCGCCAGGCTGCCGTCCTGCGGCAGGACCGGCTGCGGGTAGTTCTCGAAGACGAAGAGGCTGGCGGCGAGCGGCGTGCCCGGCGGCAGCTCGCTCCAGCCCTGGATCCGCGCCAGAGGGGTGGTCTCGAAGGCCTGGCGCGCGAGCTGGCTCTCCTGGAGCCCGGCGAGCCAGGCTCCCACCCCCGCCCCGGGGTCGAGCCGCGCCCGCACCGGCAGCGTGTTGATGAAGAGGCCGATCATCGACTCGATGCCGGCGAGCGGGATGCCGCGCCCGGAGACCGTCGTGCCGAAGACCACGTCGTCCGCGCTCCGCCGCTCGCCGGCGTAGCGCCCGAGGAGGCACGCCCAGGCGCCCTGGAGGAGCGTGTTGAGGGTCAGCCGATGCCGCCGCGCGGCCGCCGCCAGCCGGGCGTGCCGCTCGCCGCCGAGGGTTCGCTTGCAGTCGTCGCGGTCGCGCCGCTGCCGCTCGGCCACCGTGCCGACGGCGTCCTCCGGGGTGGTGGAGGCGATGGGGGTGGCGGGGCGCGGCAGGCCGACCTCGGTGGGCTCCGTGAAGCCGGCGAGCGCGCGCCGGAAGAAGGCCTCGGCGGCGGCGAGGTCCTGCCGCTCGACCCAGGTGATGTAGTCGCGGTAGGGGCGCGGCGCGGGGAGCGCGAGATCGCTGCCGGCGGCGAAGGCGGCGTAGAAGAGGAGCACCTCCGAGAGCACCAGCGGCAGCGACCAGCCGTCGAGGAGCAGGTGGTGAAACGTCCACACCAGGCGATGCTCCAGGGCGCCGAGACGCAGCAGGGCGATGCGCAGCAGGGGCGCGCGCGCCGCCTCGAAACCCCGCCGGCGGTCCTCGGCGAGGAAGCCGGCGAAGCGCGCCTCGCGCTCGCCGGCCGCCAGGTGGCTCCAGTCCTCGCCGCGGAGCGGCAGCGCGACGGCGCGCTGCACCGCCTGGAGAGGGCGCTTCTGGCTCTTCCACACGAACGCCGTGCGGAGCACCGCGTGCCGCTCGATCACCCGCTCCCAGGCGCGCGCGAAGGCGGCCGCGTCGAGCGGTCCGGCGAGCGCGCAGCTCAGCTGCTCGACATAGACCCCCGACTCCGGGGCATACAGGCTGTGGAAAAGGATCCCTTCCTGCAGCGGGGACAGGGCATAGACGTCTTCGAGGTTCCGCGTGGCCACGTCAACCAAGGTGTGTCCAAAGATCGCAGAATGTGACAGCGGAGACAATGGGATGTGACGGCGGTGAAAACCGGCAAATACTCGCAGATGCTGAGTTTCTGCCGGCGGCCCGCGCCGTCCTCACGTTGACCCACCGCCGACCCCATGCCAAGCTATCCCGCCATGGGAGATCTCTGGAGCGACGTCCGCTACGCGATGCGCAGCCTGCGGCGCTCGCCGCTCACCGTCGGCGCCGCGCTCCTCGCGCTGGCGCTCGGGATCGGCGCCAACTGCGCCATCTTCAGCGTCGTCGACGGCGTGCTGCTCGAGCCGCTGCCCTACCCCGATCCCGGCCGCATCGTGCTCCTCAACGAGAGCAACCCGGGGATGGGCTACCCGACCTTCAGCGTCGCCAGCCAGAACTTCCTCGACTGGCGGCAGCAGAGCCGCTCGTTCACGGCGCTGGCGGCGCTGGACACGGCGAGCGTCAACCTGACCGGCCGCGGCGAGCCGGAGAAGCTCAGGGCGGCGACGGTCTCGGCCGAGCTCTGGCAGGTCCTCGGCGCCGCTCGGATGCGCGGCGGCGTCGGCCGCGTCTTCACCGCCGCGGAGGACACGCCGGCCAACCACCACGTGGCGGTGCTCGCCAACGGCTTCTGGCGGCGCCGCTTCGGCGCCGATCCGGCGATCGTCGGCCGCAGCCTGACGCTCGATGGCGAGAGCTATACGGTCGTCGGCGTGGCGCCGCCTCGCTTCGACATCCCCGGCCACCGCGACCTCTGGCTGCCGCTCGCCGTCGATCCCGCCAAGGCCGATCGCGCCAACCACACCTTCAGTGTCCTCGGCCGCCTGCGGCCGGGCGTGTCGCTGGCGAGCGCCACCACCGAGATGGTGGGCATCGCCGGCCGCCTCGCCCGCCTCTTCCCGGCGACGAACGAAGGCTGGTCGGTGAGATTGATCGGGCTCAAGGAGAAGATGGTGCAGCCGATCCGGCCGGCGCTGCTGGTGCTGGTGGCCGCGGTGGCGGCGGTGCTGCTCATCGCCTGCCTGAACGTCGCCAACCTCCTGCTGGTCCGCATGGCGGCGCGCGAGCGCGAGCTCGCCCTGCGCACCGCGCTCGGCGCCGGCCGCGGCCGCCTGGTGCGCCTGGTGCTCACCGAGAGCGTCCTGCTGTCGCTCGGCGGCGGCTTCCTCGGGTTCCTCCTCGCGGTCTGGGGGGTGCACGCCCTCGTCGCCCTGGGGGGCAACAAGATCCCGCGCGCCGACTCGATCGCGGTCGATTGGAAAGCGCTCGCCTTCACCCTCGGCGTCGCCGTCGGCACCGGCCTCCTCTTCGGCCTCGTCCCCGCCCTGCAGGGCTCCGGCCGCCACCTCCAAGCCGCGCTCAAGGAAGGGGGCCGCGCCGTCGCCGGCGGTGCCCGCGGGCGCCTGGCGCGGCAGGCCCTGGTGCTCTCCGAGGTGGCGGTCGCCCTCGTCCTCCTGGTCGGGGCGGGGCTCCTGATGAAGAGCTTCTCCCGCCTGCAGTCCCTGGACCCCGGCTTCCGCTCGCAGGGAGTCCTCACCGTCGCCCTGGCGCCGCCGAGGCTCCGCTACCGGGAGCCCAAGCAGCAGCTCGCCTTCTATCGCGAGCTGCTGGCGCGGGTCGCACAGCTGCCCGGTGTCGACCACGCCGGCACCGCCTACCCGCTGCCGCTCGGCAACGACGTGATGATCCTGAACTTCGCCGTCGGCGACCGGCCGTTCCCGCGGCCGCAGGACGCGCCGGCGGCGAACGTGCGGTTTGTCTCCCCCGGCTTCTTCCGCACCCTCGGCGTGCGGCTGCTCAAGGGAAGGGTCTTCGACGATCACGATACCGACGCCACGCTCCCGGTCGCGATCCTCAACCGCGCGCTCGCCGACAAGCTGTGGCCGGGCGGCGAGGCGCTGAACAAGCGCCTCACGCTGGACGATCCGCACGACAAGAACGTGCGCTGGATGACCGTCGTCGGCGTCGTCGGCGACGTGCGCCACCTCAGCCTGGACCGCGACCCCGGCGACGAGATCTACACCGCCCAGCTGCAGAGCCCGCTGCCCAACGCCACTCTCGTCGTGCACACCGCCGGCGACCCGCGCGCGCTCGCGGCGCCCATCCGCCGGGTGGTGCAGGACCTCGACCGCGATCTGCCGGTCGATCAGGCGCAGACGATGGACGACGTGGTCGCCGCCTCGCTCGCCTCGAACCGCTTCAACACCGTGCTCCTCGGCCTCTTCGCCGGGCTCGCCCTGGTGCTCGCGGCGGTCGGCGTCTACGGCGTGGTGAGCTACACGGTCGACCAGCGCACCCACGAGATCGGCATCCGCATGGCGCTCGGCGCCCATCGCGACGACGTGCTCGGCCTGGTTCTCGGCCAGGGGATGATCCTGGTGTTGATCGGCCTGGGGCTCGGGCTCGCCGGCGCCTTCGCCGCCACCCGCCAGCTCTCCAGCCTGGTCTACGGGGTGAGCACGAACGACCCCTGGACCTTCGCCATCGTGGCCCTGGTCCTCGCCGCCGTCGGCCTCGCCGCCAACTTCCTGCCGGCGCGCCGCGCGACGCGGCTCGATCCCCTGATCGCCCTGCGCCAGGAATAGCCGGGCGGTCCGGCGCCGTCGACCGGCCCGCCGGCACCATGCCGCCCCGACCGACCGTGCGATCCGGTGCGACGGCGCTGCAGGAGGAAGCGATCCGCCCGCTTTCCTTCGCCCAGGAGCGGCTGTGGCTCCTCGACCAGCTCGACCCCGGCGCGGCGGCCTGCAACCTCTTCCACACCGTCGACATCTCGGGCCCGCTCGCCCCCGCCCTCCTCGCCCGCGCGCTCGACGAGGTGGTCCGCCGCCACCAGATCCTGCGCACCACCTTCGCCGCGCCAGGCGGCGTGCCGGAGCCCGTCGTGGCCCCCGCCGCGCGTCGGCCGCTGCCGCTCGTCGACCTCGAAGGCCTCCAGGAGCCGTCGTGGAGGCCCGAGGTCGCGCGCCTCGCCGCCGCGGAGCGGCGGCGCCCGTTCGATCTCGCGGCGGGGCCGCTCGTCCGCGTCGCTCTCCTGCGCCTCGCGGCGGGCCGGCACACCGGGCTCCTCGCCGCCCACCCCATCGTCTTCGACGGCGGATCGAGCCTCGTCCTCTGGCGAGAGGCCGCGGCGCTCTACGAGGCCTTCGCCGCGGGACGGCCGTCGCCGCTCCCCGAGCCCCTCCTGCAGTACGCCGACCATGCGCTCCGCCAGCGGCTGCGCCTCGCGGGCGAGGCGCTCGCCGCCGAGGTCGATCCCTGGCGGCGCGAGCTCGCCCCGCCGCTTCCCGTCCTGCGCCTGCCGGCCGACTTCGACCGCGCCTCGGCGCAGGGGTTCCTCGCCGGCGAGGTCCACCGCGTGCTGCCGGCGCCGCTCGCCGCGGCCCTCCGCGAGCTGGGCGGCCGGTGCGGGGCGACGCTGTCCTCGCTCCTCCTGGCGGCCTGGGCCGCCGTCCTCGCGCGCACCGGCGGCGAGGAGGACATCCTCGTCGGCACACCGGTCGAGAGCCGCCGCCCGGAGGCCCTCGGGCTGATCGGGCCCTTCCGCAACGTCCTGGTCCGCCGCGCCCGCCCGCGGCTCGGCCGCGGCTACGGCCCGCTCGTCGACGAGGTGCGGGAGGCGGCGGGCGCCGGCGCGCACCAGGACCTGCCGATCGAGATGCTCCTCACCGCCCTGGACCTGCCGCGCGACCCGCGCCGCGCGCCGCCGTTCCAGGTCCTGTTCCAACTCCGGAGCCAGCCGGCGCAGAGGCTCGCCTTCGCCGGCCTGCGGGTCGCCGTCTCGCCCCCCGATCCCGCGGCGGACCTGGCGGGGGAGATCTTCGAGCTGGGCCTCGTCGCCGAGGAGAGATCCGATCCCCGCGGCGAGGGAGATGGCGGGGGAGAGGGCAATGATGGCATCGGTGGCATCGGGCTGCGGCTCGCCTACGACGCCCACTTGTTCACCGAGGCGACGGCGGCGCGCCTCCTCGACCACCTGGCGGCCCTCCTCGCCGCCGCGCTCGCCGTGCCGGAGCGGCCGCTCGCCGAGCTGCCCCTCCTCTCGCCGTCCGAGCGCCGCCAACTCCTCGCCTGGAGCGACGGCGGCGAGGCAGGCCAGGAAGGCCAGGACAACCGGTACGGTCAGGAAGGCTGGGACGGCGAGGATAGTTGGGACAGCCGGGACGGCCAGGTAATCCAGCACTGCCAGGAAGGCCAGGACGGCCGGGACGGTCAAGCAGGCCGGGACGGCCGGGACGGCCAGGACGGGCAAGCAGGCTGGGCCAGCCAGGGGGGCCAGGAAGGCCAAGCCGGCCGAGCAGGCTGGGCCAGCCAGGGGGGCCAGGAAGGCCAAGCCGGCCGAGCAGGCCAGGACGGCCAAGCTGGGTCCCAGCCGCCTCTGGCCCATCACGCCTTCTTCGCCCAGGCGGCGCGCACGCCCGCCGCGCCGGCCGTCGTCGCCGAGGGTCGGGAGGTCTCCTATGGCGAGCTCGCCCGCCTGGTGCGAAGACTGGCGCGCCGGCTCGTCGCCCAGGGGATCGGCCCGGAGAGCCGGGTGGCGATCGCCCTTGAGCGCTCGCCGCGCATGGTCGCCGCCGTCCTCGCCGTGCTCGCCGCGGGGGGAGCCTACGTGCCGCTCGACCCGGCGAGCCCGGTCGAGCGCCTGGCCGTCATCCTCAGGGACATCGGGAGGGATAGGGGGCGGGACACCGGCCAGATCGGTCAGCACCCTGGGGATACCTGGCGCGGCGCCGTCGCCGCGGCGCTCTTGACCGGCGGCGGGCACGCAGCGGCGCGCGAGGCGGCCAGGCTCGCATGCCTGCCCCGCCTACCAGTCATCGACCTCGACGAGGTCTGGCCGGCCCTCGCGGCCGAGCCGGCCTCGGCGGGAGAGCTGGCGTCGGCGGGAGAGTCGGCTTCGGCGGGTGAACTGGCGTCGGCGAGTGAACTGGCGTCGGCGGGCGAACTGGCGTCGGCGGCCGAGCCTGCCTCGGCGGGAGAGCCGGTGCCGGCGGGAGAGCCGGTGTCGGCGGCCGATCTTGCCCCGGCAGGAGAGCCGGAGTCGGCAGCCGAGCCGGCGTCGGCGAGCGAGCCGGCGAGCGACCCGACGCTTGGGGCCTGGCGCGAGAGCCTCGCTTACGTCATCTACACCTCGGGCTCGACCGGCGCGCCCAAGGGGGTGATGATCCGCCACGGCGGGCTCGCGAACTACGTCCTCGCGGCGCGGCGGGACCTCGCGCTCACCCCCTCCGACCGCATGCTGCAGTTCGCCTCCCTCTGCTTCGACTCCAGCGTCGGGGAGATCTTCTGCGGCCTGGCGACCGGCGCGGCGATCGTCCTGCGCAACGACGCCATGCTCGCCGGGGCGCCGGTCTTCCTGGGCACCTGCGCGAGCTGGGGGGTGACCGTCCTCGACCTGCCCACCGTCTTCTGGCAGGAGCTGGTCGACCGGGTCGACGCCGGCGAGGCCGCCTGGCCACCATCCCTCCGCCTCTTCATCACCGGCGGCGAGCGGGCGCTCCCGGAACGCGTCGCCCGCCTCCTCCGTCAGGTCGGCCCCGGGGTGCGCCTGGTCAACTCCTACGGGCCGACGGAGGTCACCGTCGCCGCCACCTCGCACTCCCTCCAGGGCGAGCCGGACGGCCCGCCGCGCCCGCTCCGCGAGCTCCCCATCGGCCGGCCGCTGCCGGGCGCCCGCGCCTTCCTTCCCGACCCCTTCGCGGGCCGCCCCGGCGCGCGGATGTACACGACCGGCGATCTGGCGCGCCATCGTCTGGATGGAGGGGAGGAGGGCGCGCTCGA
>JASLEW010000949.1 GCA_030150965.1 Thermoanaerobaculia bacterium
GCCGGCCGGGCGGCAGCGGCGGGACGGTCGGCCGAGGCGGACCCGGCCGATGCCGCGGACGCCGCCGAGGAGGCGACTCCCTACCTCGCGGCGCCGAATGGCGGGGTCGGCGGCGGGCCCAACGGGGCCGGCAGATCCGGCCCGGGAACCGCCGCGGAGCGGAACGCCGCCGGCGGCCCGGCGCCGGGCGATGGGAGTGGAGAGATGGCCGGTACCACCGCCAGCCTCTCGGGGTGGTGGGACGTCACCACCGTCGCCGACGCCGCCGCCGGCGACGACCACGGCGTGCACCTGACCTATCGCGTCGCCCTGCGCCAGGAGGGCGCCAGCATCACCGGCGAAGGGGAGAGCTGGGAGCAGGACGGCAGGCCGCTCGACTCCTCCTCGCGCAGCCACATCGAGGTCTCCGGCACCAGGCAGGGACGGGAGATACGGCTCCGCTTCACCGAGCACGGGCCGGGCCGCTTCCGGAGCGGCAGTATCTTCTGGCGGCTGGACGCCGGCGGCGACGACCTCCACGGCACCTTCTCCGCCGCCGCCACGGACGCCCACGGCCTCACCTCGGCGGTGCGGCTGCGCTGAGCGGGCCCCGCTCCTTCCCCTGAGGCCGCGCGCGGACCGGCGGGCGCGGCCGGGCCGGTGGGCAGGCAGGATAGGATGGGGCCGATCGGAGAGAGGGTCAGCCCATGGGCATCGAGCATCCCCGGCTGGAGGCGCTGGCGGCGTTGTCCAACGACCAGGGCCCCCGGCCGGCCGGCGACGTCTACGGCGACGACGGCACCCCCAATCAGCGGCTGCTCGGGATCGCCAACGGGCTGGCGGTGAGCCGCCGCTGGCCGGACCTCCTGGATCCGGAGACGGCACGGCAGCGGGCGCGCGACTTTGCCGGCCTGCAGCGTGCCTATGGTCACATGTGCGTCGGGGACGCCGCGAAACCGGGCCAGAGCGTGGACGAGTCCTTCGCCCCCGAGCCGCACGGCTACCTGTGGGGCGCGTCCTATGCCGTCTGGTTGCGCGAGGCGGACCGCCAGGGGCTGCCGGACCTGGTGCAGGCGGCCGTCGAGTGGTGGGGTGACCACCTCGCCGGGCTCGCCGCCTTCTGGACCCCGGCCGGGCCGCGCCTGCCCTGCGCGCGAGCGCTCAGCCTGCCGCCCGAATGGGTGTGGGATGCCCGCGCCTACGCCCTGATGGTGCTGGGCGAGGATGGGAGCCAGGCCGAGGCCGCCTTCGGCAACGTCGCTCCCCCCGCCCAGGCGGCGTTCGACATCCTGCGGCAGCAGTGCGCCCGCTCCTGCCCGGCCATCCGCGCTCAGCTCCAGGCCTCGACGATCGAGCTGCACACCCCGCGGCGGCGCTGGGACCTGCCGGCCGGCGGCTTCGCCGCGGCTTTGGCCGCCGACAGCCCGCTCATCGATCAGCCCTGCGGCTGGCTGGTGGTGGCGGCCGGCGGCGCCGTGACCGCCTCCGGCCGCCTGCTGGGAGATGCCACGCCAGGGCAGGTGCCCGGCGCGGCCCCCACCCAGGTGGTGGGCGACGGCCGGAGCCCGGCGAACGGCGGCCAGGCGCCGGCCCGCGCCGCCGCGCTCCGGGCGATCAGCGCCGTCATCGCCGGCTGGGTGCTGCCGCCCAAGCCGGCCTTCGACGCCGAGCGCGCCCTCCAGCACCGCCTGGCGCAGGAGCTGGCCGGCGGCAACCCGACGCGCCCCCTGGCGGCGATCGCCGCGGACGTGGCCTCCTTCGGCAGCTGGACCACACCGGTGGTGGAACAGCTGCGGGCGCTCGACGCGCAGGGGGATCGACCGGGGTAGCGCGCGGAGGATCGTCGGCGCGGCGCCGAACACGCGCGGCCTGGCGCGCGTTACCCAGGAGCTCTTCCAAGCGGGAGCGTAGCGACCGAGAGAGCCACGGGGAAGCCCTCCCGGCGCAGGTCACCTCCGGCCGGTGCGATGAACGGCCGGGTCGTCCCACTTACGGGTCGACAGCTCGATGCCGGAGCCGCGGAAGGGCCGCGGCGCCGGCCGCGAGCAAACCCGGTCGCCTGCGACCAGACGAGGAGACAGCAGCATGAGCCAGCCCTACGGAGCCGCGATCTCAGGCAGTTCCACGGAGTCCGGGCAGAAGCACCGCTCGGGACCCGACTTCCAGTTCCTGCCGGACGTGCCGACGAGCGGCAGCCTGACCGTCACCATCGACGCCACGCCGAACCCCGGCGCGATCACGGCCAACCTCTACCAGGCCGTGTCGCTGGGCTCCGACAAGCTGATCGCGGCGCTCTCGCCGGGCGCGACGTTCGACGCGTCGGAGGTCAACGACAGCAACAGCTACTACATCGCCGATCCGTCGGGAGCGACGGAAGACTTCGTCGTCTATTTCAGCGCCTGATGCCGCGCCAGACCGCAAGGAGACTGAGACCATGAGCGTCCAATCGATCGCCGCCGCCGCGTCCGAAGACCAGCCGCTGCCCGACCAGAAGAACCGCTCGGGGGTGAACTTCCAGTTCCTCTCGGTGCCCTCGTCGGGGGTGATCACCACCTACTTCACCGGCGCCTCCGGCGCGGCCGGAATCTCCGCCACCCTGGTGCACGACAAGGGGGGCGCCAACGACGAGATCATCGCCGCGCTGACCCAGGCCGGCACCTTCGACGCCACCAAGGTGGCGACCGGCGACAACAACTACTACATCGCCTCGCCGAACAACGCCGGCAGCAACTTCGTCGTCTACTTCCAGGGCAACGTCTGACCGCCCGGGCGGCCACGCCGCTCCCGCGTCACGCCACTCCCCCACCCCGTCACCTCGAGGGCGCCCTGGAGGCCGCCGCGGCATGCCGTTCCGCCCCGGAGCGCCGCGGCGGAACG
>JASLEW010000952.1 GCA_030150965.1 Thermoanaerobaculia bacterium
GCCGGCCGGGCGGACGGCGGCGGCCTGCGGCGCGTTGAACGCCGGGATGCCGGTGATCGCCTCGCCCAGGATCAGGCCGTGGATGTCGTGCGTCCCCTCGTAGGTGTAGACCGACTCGATGTTGAGCATATGGCGGATCACCGGATAGTCGTCGACGATGCCGTTGGCGCCCAGGATCTCGCGCGCCAGCTTGGCGCACTCGCGCGCCACCCACACGTTGTTGCGCTTGCCCAGCGAGACGTGGTGCGGCTTGAGCCGCCCGGCGTCCTTGAGGCGGCCGAGCTGCAGGCTGAGCAGCTGCCCCTTGGTGATCTCGCTCACCATCCACACCAGCTTCTCCTGCACCAGCTGGTGGCAGGCGATCGGCTGGCCGTTCCACTGCACGCGCTCCCGGGCGTACTGCAGCGCGCAGTGGTAGCACTCCATCGCCGCGCCGATGCCCCCCCAGGCGATGCCGTAGCGCGCCTGGTTGAGGCACATGAGGGCGTTCTTGAGCCCGGTGGTGCCGGGCAGGATGGCGTCGCCGGGGATGCGGCAGTCGTGGAAGCCGAGCTCCGAGGTGGTCGAGGCGCGCAGCGAGAACTTGCCGTGCTGGTCGGCGGCGGTGAAGCCGGGGGTGCCCTTCTCGACCAGGAAGCCGCGGATCCCCTCGCCGGTGCGCGCCCAGACCACCGCGACGTCGGCCAGGGTGCCGTTGGTGATCCACTGCTTGCCGCCGTCGAGCACCCAGTCGCTCCCCTGGCGGCGGGCGGTGGTGCGCATGCCTCCCGGGTTGGAGCCGAAATCGGGCTCGGTCAGGCCGAAGCAGCCGATGGCCTCGCCGGTGGCGAGGCGCGGGATCCAGCGGTCGCGCTGGGCCGGCGAGCCGAAGGCGTGGA
This sequence comes from Thermoanaerobaculia bacterium, assembly GCA_030150965.1. Classification (GTDB taxonomy): domain Bacteria; phylum Acidobacteriota; class Thermoanaerobaculia; order Multivoradales; family UBA5704; genus JASLEW01. The sequence continues at coordinate 879 of JASLEW010000952.1, forward strand.
TGGGGTACATGACCAGGCCGCTCTGCACCGAGACGAAGCTGCGCAGGCCCGAGTCGCCGCGCTCCAGCTCCTGCATGATGAGGCCGTAGGCGACGCCGCCCAGGCCGGGCAGGCCGTAGTCCTTGATGCTGGCGCCGAACAGGTTGAGGGCGCCCATCTGCGGCACCAGCTCCAGGGGAGTGCGCCCCTCGCGGTGGCACTCCTCGATGATCGGCTTGACTTTTTGGTCGACGAAGGTGCGGACGGTCTCGCGCACCATCCGCTCCTCCTCGGTGAGGAGCGCGTCCAGCTCCAAGAGATCGACGCCAGGAAAGCGGCTCAAAGGGGGCTTCCTCCTTCGCTCAGGCAAGACGGGTTCTGCGGGAGAGGAGCCGCTGACCGACCGCGGCTGGACACAAAACTCGGCCGCATGATAGCACTCGGGGCGATCAGACCATCAAATGCTCGGGTGGGCTCGGCCCGGACCCGGCCCGGCACGTGGTTTGCTGGCCTCCAGGCGGAGTATCATCGGCCGTCATGGGCTTTCCGAGCGGCAGCGCGTGGTCGATGGCCCGCGACATCGCGGAGGGCTATGCGATGGTGACCGAGCGCACGTTCCGCACGCTCTCGCCGGGCGACCTCGACAAGCTCTCGTTCGAGATGGACCGCCACCTGCGCGAGCTGCGCGGCGACCAGCCGCCGCTCGAGGACATCCCGGCGATCCAGCTGCGCAACCGGCGCATCCAGCGGATCAACCAGGCGCTCCTGGTGCTGCGCAACGTCCGCTCGCGGGTACGGAGTTAGTGCTCCCGCTCCTCGCGGCGTTGCGCATCCTCGGACCGCTCCTCCTGGCCGTGGCCGCGGCCTGGACGCTCGATGCCATGTGCCGCCGCCGCGGCCTGCTGCCGCCCGGTTTTCGCCATCCCTGGCGGCGCGCGGCCGGTGCGGCGCTGGTCGCCGCCATCCTGTGGATCGGCATCTTCAGCCCGCTCGGCGAGATCGGCCTGCCGCTCAAGGCCGACCTCTCCAAGGTGCCCACCGCCGAGCTGTTCCTGCTGCACGGGCTGATGGCCACGGCGGTGCTGGGCTGGTTCGTGCTCGGCTTCGCCGGCCGCGGTGCGGCGCCCGCCGCGCCCCCGGTGCCGGCATCGCCCGCCGTCCTCCTGCCCGGGGTCGTGCCGCTCGCGCCTCCGGCGCTGTCGGCGCCATCGGCGCCATCGGCGCCCCCGGAAACCGCCGAGGCGGTGCCGGAGGCGGTGGGGCCGGCGGAGGAGATCGCGCCGCCGGTGGTGTGGGCGGAGCCGGCGGAGGAGATCGCGCAGCCGGTGGTGTGGGTGGAGCTGGCGGAGGAGATCGCGCAGCCGGTGGGGGGGGCGGAGCCGGTGCCGCCGCTCGCGCCGGAGTGGAGCGCGGTGGCGAGCGGGGCGGGCACGACGGCGGCGCCGCCGCCCAGGCCGCCCGGCTTCGTCCGCGAGGTCGCCCGGCAGCTGGGGCTGGTGGCGGCGAGCGTCCGCCGGGAAGTGGCGATCGGCGCGGCGCTCGGCCTGGCGGCCTGGGCGGCGGTGCTGCTGGCCCTCTTCGCCGCCGCCATCGCCGTGTGGGCGGTGGGGGGCGAGAAGGCGCTGCCCAAGCCCTCGGCCATCGTGCCGTGGATCGCCGCGCTGCCGCTCGCCGTGCGGGCGCTGGTGAGCCTGTCGGCGGGGTTCGTCGAGGAGATCTTCTTCCGCGGCTTCCTCCAGCCGCGGCTCGGCATCGCGCTCTCCACCGCCTTCTTCGTCCTCGCCCACGTCTCCTACGGGCAGCCGCTGATGCTCGTCGGCATCACGCTGCTGTCGCTGATCTACGCCTTCCTGGTGCGCTGGCGGCAGACCATCTGGCCGGCGATCGCCGCCCACGCCCTGTTCGACGGCATCCAGCTGCTGGTCGTCATCCCGGCTGCCCTGCGGCTGATGGGGCAGTCCGGTCATTGAGGAGAGCACCCGCATGCCCGGTTCGGCCGGTAGCGCCCGCGGAGCCGAGGCGTGGCGCGCAGCTCGTGGTCGGCCCTGGCGATGGGCAACAGCCCTCCTCCGGTGACCGACCGCGGGGGGAGGGAGAGGGCGGATCTGATAGACTGCGCGCGCAACGAGGGGCCAGGGGCGATGCCGGATCCACAAAGCTTCCATCTGGCGATCGGAAGCCGCTTCGAGAACATCGAGCTGGTCCAGCTTGTGCTCAAGGGCTCGCTGGAACGCCTGGGGCTGGACGAGGACAACCGCCACTGGATCGACGTCGCGGTGCGCGAGGCGGTCGCCAACGCCATCAAGCACGGCAACCGCCAGGACCCGGGCAAGCAGGTCCAGATCGACCTGCGGCTGGACGGCGACACCCTGGAGATCGAGATCCAGGACGAGGGGATCGGCTTCGATCCCGCCAGCCTGGACGATCCGCTGGCGCCGGAGAACCTGCTCAAGCCCAACGGCCGCGGCATCTTTTACATGAAGAGCTTCATGGACGATATCCGGTACCGTCCGCGGCCGGGAGGCGGCACCGTGGTGACGATGCGCAAGCGCATCGCCGGCAGCGATGGGATCGAACCCGAACGCCAGGAATGTGAATAGGAGAGGCATACGATGAAAGTCAACGTGCGGCAGAGGGACGGCGTCACGATTCTGGATCTCAAGGGCAAGATCACGATCGGCGTCGGCGACGTGGCGTTGCGCAACGCGGTGCAGGAGGCGATCGGGGGCGGCGCCAACCGGGTGATCATCAACCTTCACGACGTCACCACCATCGACTCGTCGGGCGTCGGCGAGCTGGTCAGCGCCTACACCACGGCCAGGAACCGCGGCGCCCAGCTGCGCCTGGAGAACCTGCCGGCGAAGGTTTCGGACATCCTGCAGATCACGCAGCTGATCACGGTTTTCGACGTGTTCGACTCCGAGGACGAGGCCGTCAAGGCCCCCTGGTGATCTCCCGCTCCACGCTCACCGCTCCCGACCGGGAGCAGACCACCGACAGCGCCCAGACCGGGACCGGTGCCGCAAGCGCCGCCGCCGGGAGCCTTCGCTCCCTGGCCGGCGGCCTGGCGGCGCTCGCCGAGCGCGTCGACGCCCGGCTGCCGCAGCTGCTGCCGCCCGCCGGGCAGCGGCCGGAGGCGGTCCACCGGGCCATGCTCTACGCCCTGACCGGCGCCGGCAAGCGCGTGCGGCCGGTGCTGACGCTGGCGGTGGCCGAGCTGTTCGGCGCCCGCGCCGAGCCGATCCTCGATCTCGCCTGCGCCGTCGAGATGGTGCACGCCTGTTCGCTGGTGCTCGACGATCTGCCGGCGATGGACGACGCCGGCCTGCGGCGCGGCCGGCCCACCGTGCACCGGGTCTTCGGCGAGAACGTGGCGCTGCTCGCCGCCCTGGCGCTGCTCAACCGCGCCTACGCGCTGGTCGCCGAGAGCGCGCACCGCCTGTCGCCGCGGCGCTACACCAGCGAGGACATGGTGCACCACCTCGCCGCCGCCATCGGCAGCGAGGGGCTGATCGGCGGCCAGGCGCTCGACCTGCTCGCCAAGCCGGCCGATCTCGACCTGGAGCTGCTGGAGTACATCCACAGCCACAAGACCGGCGCGCTGTTCATGGCCGCCGGCGAGCTGGGCGCCATGGCCGCCGACGCCCGCCGCCGCGACCTGGAGCTGGTGGCGCGGTACGCCAAGAACCTCGGCCTGGCCTTCCAGATCTCGGACGACCTGCTCGACGTCCTCGGCACCCCCGAGGCGACCGGCAAGGACGTCCACCAGGACGCGGCGAAGGTCACCTTCGTCTCGCTCCTGGGCGTCGCCGGCGCCCGGCAGCTCGCCGCCGAGCTGCTGGGCTTCGCCGTGGACTCCCTGTCGCCGCTGGGGCGCAAGGGAGATCCGCTGCGCGCCCTCGCCCACTTCGTCCAGCACCGCTCGCGCTGAGCGGCGGCCCGCCGCGGCCCGCGGCCCGCGCCCCTGGGCTCCGGCGGGCTTTCGACGGTATCGGTTGACGCCTGCCGCCGCCCATCCCTGGGCTATCCCACGGTCGGCTGCCGGCGGCCGTCCCTGCTGAGCGCTCGATTCCGCGGCGTCCCCCCGGCGCCCCGGCGCCGCGGCAGCCAGCGAGCCGGACGCGCCGGGGAGCGCCGGCGGATTGTCGCCGGGCGCCGGGAATGCAGCGCTCCCGCATCGGGTTGGGATGCAATGGCGGGCAGCGGTGCCGCCCACTTCCTTCACGGACGGAGATGAACGGAATCCCACGCGGGCTCTGCCTGCTTGTGCTGGGTGTGCTCTGGGCGTTGCCGGGCGGGCCGGCGGCCGGCGCAACGGCGGCGGGCGCCACGGCTGCCAGGGCGGCGAGGGTGGCGAGGGTGGCGGCGACCGCGGCCAGGCGGGAGCCGGGAGAAACGGCCCCGGCCCCGGATGCGGCCGAGGCGCCGGCCTGCGGGCGCCTGTTCGAGGCGCGCTCCTATCTCGCGGCGCGCGACTGCTTCGAGCGCTACCTGGCGGCCCATCCGGAGGACGCGCCGGCGATGGGCGCCCTGGGGCGCACCTGTCTGGCGCTGCGGCACCCGTGGCGGGCGGTGCATTGGCTGGAGGAGGCGGTGCGGCGCGAGCCGGGGCGCTCGGAGCTCCACGACTGGCTCGGCCAGGCGTACGGCACCGCCGCCGAGCGCGCCGGCGTCGTGCACCAGTTCGGCCTGGCGGTCAAGGCGAGGAAGCAGTTCGAGCGCGCGGTGGAGCTCGACGCCGGCAACCTCGATGCCCGGGAGGACCTCATCGAGTTCCAGATCGAGGCCCCGGCCTTCCTCGGCGGCAGCGCCGCGAGGGCCAGGGGCCATGCGGCGGAGCTGGAGAGCCGCGACCGCCTGCGCGGCCGGCTGGCGCTGGGCTCGATCGTCCTCCAGGCCCAGGGCCCCGCCGCCGCCGAGCGGGAGATGCTCCAGACCGCCGCCGAGTTCCCCGCCGATCCGCGCCCGCGGCTCGCCCTGGCCTCGGCCTACACCCGGGCGGCCCGCTTCGAGCGTGCCTTCGAGGCGCTCGACGCCGCCCTGCGCCTCGACCCGGAGAGCGCCGACGCGGCGCTGGAGCTGGCGCGCACGGCGGTCCTCGCCGGCCAGCATCTCGACCGCGCCGCGGAGCTGCTGCGCGCCGTCCTCAGGCGCCTGCCGCCGGGCGACCCTGCGGCGCTGGCGGATGCCCATCAAGCCCTGGGCACGGTGCTCGAAAAGCTGGGCGAGCCCGATCACGCCCTGAGCCACTATCAGGAGGCGGCCCGCCTCGACCCCGACCTCCCCGCCGCCCGCCAGGCGCTCCACCGCCTGGAGCTTGCCGCGGCCCGCAAGACCACGCCCTGAGCCGGCAAGTCAGGCACCCGTATCCACGAAAGACCGGCTCGGTTTCCTTCATCAGGGCGCGTCGTAGATGGTGTCGTGCTCAGCAGAGGTGCGTTGCGGCTCGCCGTCACAGAGAGCGACCGGCCCCTGATGCGGGGGGCGCAGCCAGACCTGCCGGATGGCCTCGCGGACCAGGTCGGCGACGCTTCTGCCGGTGCGTGCCGCCACCTCGTGCAGCGCCGTCAGCTCCTCATCCCTCAGATAGACCTGGGCCTTGATCATGGGTTTCAGCTTGAGTTGGTTCCGCCCGCCCGCGGCACCCGCGTCGATCCGGTGGTGGCGCTGCGCAGCAAGCGAGCGAGAGAGCCTGCAGGTTCAGGGGTACGCCTCACGGCTTCGGATCTGGAGGCATAACGATTGGGCTTCGCTGCTTGATCTTCAGCAGAGTCTTCTGCATGGCCATTGAACGGGCGTTGCCGTCGGCGGCGTTGGCTCCGCTGATCGTAACCTCCTTTTGGGCATCTTGTTGATTTGAGCTCTCTTTCTCAGCTGCCGCGTTGAGGCTTTCGAGCCCAGCCCTGATCGAGCAGGCGTCGTCGTAGTACCTGGAGTCGGAAAGCGCTGTGGTTACCAGGTAGTCATCGCCGTCGCGGCGCGAGATGATGTCGGTCATCCGCTTGGTGCGCTCGGCCGCGATGGCCTTCTCCAGAGCATCGAACGTCTTGTCCGCGTAGTAGATGGAAGCGTACTCCGCATCGGTTTTCCCCACCACCAGGTTGAGCCCTGACATCCCGGCCGAAACCGCCGGGGCGACGGACGCCGTACCGGCGCTGGCGCCGGCCGCGAGGTCGGCGACGAGCTTGCTGGTGAAATCGAGGGCAGAGCGCGTCGAGAAGGCGCGGTTCAGGAAGTTGGAGCAGTTGAAGTCGGAGATCGCGACCAGCAGGTTGATCACCTCTTTGGCCGTGTCATGATCGTCCTGCTTGACATCCGAGAGGCCGCTCAGGTCCGCCGACACCGAATCGCACTCCAGGTTCGACGGGACCTGGCTGGAATCCCCTGCTTGAGAGGGTTGGGAACTGTCCTTGTACTTGGTGCCGGCGACCTTGGCGCATCGCAGGGTGACCTTTCCTTTCAGCTCGCCCAAGGTGACGGGATAGTCCTTGACGCTGAAGAAGCCTGCCGGTTGGGACCGCAGAGCGGCATTCGAGGCGGCGCAGGCGCAGAGTTGAAGTGAAAAGGCGATAAGCAGGGCGGCTCGGGCCAGGCGATGGAGGCTCATGGCGACCTCTCCTTGAGTTGTGGCCGCATCACCGCTTGGCCGAAGGGTCCGGACCGTCACACGGAATCCGGCACGGGCTGGCGGTTCATGCGGCTTGGACGTTGATAGGGACGGACATGATCTAACGATTTCCCATGATCGCGCCAGGTCGGGGGTGGGGCCCGGTGGCAAGAGCCTTGGATGATTGCCCGGCGAGCGCGGTCGAGGATGATGGACCTCGGGGTGGAGGCGGCCTGCCTTTTCGGGTATCTTTACCGCCCGTAAAAGCCGAGCGCCTGCTCGGCCGAGCGGAAATCCCGTCATGTACCGACCGATCCCCAAGGTTCCCGACTTCCCGGCCATCGAGCGCGGGATCCTCCGCTTCTGGGCGGAGCGGCGCATCTTCGACCGGCTGCGGCGGCGCAATGCGGGCGGGCCGCGCTGGTCGTTCCTGGACGGGCCGATCACCGCCAACAACCCGATGGGCGTGCACCACGCCTGGGGGCGCTCGTACAAGGACATGTTCCAGCGCTACCACGCGATGCTGGGACACGACCAGCGCTACCAGAACGGCTTCGACTGCCAGGGGCTGTGGGTGGAGGTGGAGGTCGAGAAGGCGCTGGCGATCAGCGACCGGCACCAGATCGAGGAGTACGGCATCGATCACTTCGTGCGCCGCTGCAAGGAGCGGGTGCTGACCTACGCGGCGCGCCAGACCGAGCAGTCCATCCGCCTGGGGCACTGGTGCGATTGGGACGACCCGGCGATGCTGCGGCGGCTGGAGGAGGCGCTGGCCGACGGGCGCGAGGAGGTCACCATCACCGTGCCCTCGGGCGCCGAGGTCAGCGGCACGCCGGAGGAGATGGTGGGGCGGCTGGGCTCGCCGGAGTGGGGCGGCAGCTACTTCACGCTGTCGGACGAGAACAACTACGCCATCTGGTCGTTCCTCAAGAGGTGCCACCGCGAGGGGCACCTCTACCGCGGCACCGACGTGATGCCGTGGTGCGCCCGCTGCGGCACCGGGCTGTCGCAGATGGAGGTGTCGGACGGCCGCCGCATCACCTCGCACACCTCGGTGTTCGTGCGCCTGCCGCTGCTCGATCCGCTGACCGGCGAGCCGGGGCGCGAGTTCCTCCTGGTGTGGACCACGACGCCGTGGACGCTCCCCGCCAACGTCGCCGTGGCGGTCAATCCCGAGATGACCTACCTGCGCGTCCGTCATGGCGGCGAGAACGTCTACTACCTGGGCAAGGAGAACTTCACCCGCGAGCGCGTGCAGCAGCTGGAGGCGGCGGGGCGCCACGAGTCGCACCGCCTCCATTCGCTCAAGACCATCCTCGAGGGCTCGGGCGGCGTCGAGGTGCTGGGCGAGCTGCGCGGCGCGGAGCTCCTCGGCCGGCGCTACCAGGGGCCGTTCGACCACCTGCCGGCGCAGCGGCGCATCGGCGGCGTCAACGCCTACGGCGCCGGCCCCGCCGGCCGCAACGCCGCCGAGAGCCACCGCGTCATCCCCTGGACCGAGGTGAGCGGCGCCGAGGGCACCGGCCTGGTGCACATCGCGCCCGGCTGCGGCGCCGAGGACGCGGCGCTCGGCCGCGAGCACGAGCTGCCGGTGCTGGCGCCGCTCGCCGGCGACGGCCGCTACCTCGAGGGGTTCGGCGAGCTCTCCGGCCGCTCGGTCTTCGAGGTGGCGGACGGCATCGTCAAGGACCTCAAGCAGCGCGGCCTGCTGGTGGCGCGCGAGAGCTACCCCCACGTCTACCCGCACTGTTGGCGCTGCAAGCAGGAGCTGGTCTTCCGCCTGGTGGACGAGTGGTTCATCGACATGTCGTGGCGCGACCGCATCCAGCGCGTCGTCGGCGAGGTGAGGTGGATCCCGGAGGAGGGCGAGGCGCGCGAGCAGGACTGGCTGCGCAACATGGGCGACTGGATGATCTCGAAGAAGCGCTTCTGGGGCCTCGCGCTGCCCATCTGGGTGTGCGGATCCTGCGGCGGCTTCTCGGTCGTCGGCGGCCGCGAGGAGCTGCGGCAGCGCGCCGTCGCCGGCTGGGACGAGTTTGCCGGCCACACCCCGCACCGGCCGTGGATCGACCGGGTGAAGCTGCGCTGCGACGCCTGCGGCGGCGTCGCCAGCCGCATCGAGGACGTGGGCAACCCATGGCTCGACGCCGGCATCGTGCCGTTCAGCACGCTGCGCTACGACTCCGACCGCGAGTACTGGCAGCGCTGGTTCCCCGCCGACCTGGTGATCGAGAGCTTCCCCGGGCAGTTCCGCAACTGGTTCTACGCGCTGCTGGCGATGAGCGTGATGCTGGAAGGCCGGGCGCCGTTCCGGATGCTCCTGGGCTATGCCTCGGTGCTCGACGCCCGCGGCCAGGAGATGCACAAGTCGGCCGGCAACGCCATCGCCTTCGACGACGCGGCCGAGACGATCGGCGCCGAGCCGATGCGCTACATGTACGCCGCCAGGAACCCGGTGCAGAACCTCTGGTTCCCGGACCTCGAGGACCGCGGCGACGCCGGCAGCCGCACGCTCACCGAGGTGCGGCGGCGGCTGCTGACGCTGTGGAACTGCTACAGCTTCTTCATCACCTATGCCACGGTGGACGGCTTTCGGCCGGCCGCCGGCGGCGCCGGGACGCACGCCGGCG
>JASLEW010000060.1 GCA_030150965.1 Thermoanaerobaculia bacterium
AGAGGCCGGCATCGTCGGAGCCCGCGGCGCCGGCCGGGTCCGGAGCGAAGACCGGCCGCAGGGCCACGGCGGCGGCCGGCGGCGGGGCGTCGATGGCGCGGGTGATGGCGCGCTCGACGAGCTCGGCGACCCGGGCGCCGAGGCGCTCCGCCGTCTCCTCGCCGAGGACGCCGTCGGCCTGGAGGCGCCGGGCGTAGGCGGGCACCGGGTCGGCGGCGCGGTAGACCGCCAGCTCCCCGGCGGGGACCACCTTGAGCGAGTCGTCTCCCTCGGCGTGGCCGCGCATGCGGCCGAGCATCGCTTCGAGCAGGGTCGGGCCGCCGCCGGTGCGGGCGCGGGAGACCGCCCGTGCGAGCGCCGCCGCCATGGCGTCGGGGTCGTTGCCGTCCACCGTCTCGGCGGCGACGCCGTAGCCGATGCCGCGGTCGGAGAGGCGCTCGGCGGCGTACTGCTGGTCGGCCGGGGTGGAGAAGGCGTAGCGGTTGTTCTCGACCACCAGCACCAACGGCAGCTTCCACACCGCCGCCATGTTGAGCCCTTCGTGGAAGTCGCCGGTCGAGGTCCCCCCTTCGCCGATGAAGTTGATCGCCACGCGGTCGCTCCGGCGCTGGCGGAAGGCGAAGGCGCAGCCGGCCGCGACCGGGATCATCGCGCCCAGGTGGCTGATCATCCCGAGGTGGAGGATGCCGTGCTCCGGCGCCAGGTAGCCGTAGTGGAAGGAGCGCTCGACACCCTGCGAGAAGCCCTCCCCCTTGCCCAGCAGCTGGCAGGCCAGGCGCACCAGGAGCGCCTCCGGATCGGGCCGCCGGCCGTCGGGCTCGCCGAAGCCCAGCCCGGGGAAGGTGCGCGCCGGGTCGAGGTAGACGGCGAGGATCGCCCCCAGGTCGCGGTGCAGGGTGCACAGCGCGTCGCCGGCGCCGAGCGCCAGGCCGGCGGGGATGGTGGTGGCCTCGTTGCCCACCTCGCTGTACCACTTGGACACCCTGCCGGTCAGCAGCAGGGCCTCGAAGCGCGCATCGAAGTCGCGCGTCAGCTTCATGAACGCGTAGCGCAGCAGGCGCTCGCGGTTGGCCGGTTCGGTCATAGGCGACGGAGTGTATGCAGCCGCCGCCCCCCGGGACAAGCTGGCGCCGCCCGGAATCCCTGGACGAACCGCTACGCTACACTTGGCTGCCGGGCGGTGGAGCTTTCTCGCAGACACTCCCCTGCCGGCTGTGGGAGGCCAGCAATGGAGTGGATCCGGCGAGCGGCCAGGGCCGCCGCTCATGCTCTCCGATGGTTGTTCTTCACCGCCGTATGGCTGGGTGTCCTCCTGGCAGGATTGGAGCTGCTGGTCAAGCAGCTCCTGGCGCCCAAACCCGAGGCGGGGGCGATCACCGCGGCCGGAGTGCTGGTCCTGATCGCCGCCCTCTTCGCCCGGCACGGCGAGGACATCGCCAAGCGGATCAAGAAGATCGGGCCGATCGAGCTGTTCGAGGAGGTGCAGGAGGCGCTGGGGACGCTGGACGAGATCGGCGCCCGAGTGCCGGAGACCGTGATCTCTGACGACGAGAGGACGCTCGATCTCCGGCCGGTCGAGCTCAGCGTCGAGGAGAGGTTCTCGTTCCAGCAGGGCGAGCTCTATGCAGCGACCCTGATGGCTCTCGGCAAGGAGCCGACGCGAACCGAGATCCGCCAGAAGTACTTCGGCCTGCTCTTCAAGGTCGGCGCCTGCGCGTTCGGCCAGACGGAGTGGCCGCGGGCGGTGGCAAGGCTGGGCCGGCTGGACGATCTGTCGGGGGGCGCTTTCCAGGCTCACGAGGTGCGTTTCTACCTCGGGGTGGCCCACTGCTACTGGGCGATCGCGACCGAGAAGCCCGCCGAGCGGCAGCGCCTCTTCGGCAAGGCGAGGGATCTCCTGTACGGGCTGGCCCGGCGCAGCGATCCGCGATTCCGCACCTACTTCTTCCTGGCCTACGCCGAGGATGAGCTGGGCTTCTGGTACGAGGCGGTGCGCCACAACCGCGAGGCCCTCAAGCGGCGGCCACGCTTCGCGCCGGCCAAGTACAATCTGGCCGTCTCCTACCTCAAGCTGGACGCCGGCAGAGAGGCGCTCCGCGCCCTGGAGTCGATCCGCGCGACCGACAGGGAGGTCGATAAGACGCGGATCTGGAAGACCGATCCAGATCTGTTACCGCGCATGACGGACGAGCGCCTACGCCGCTCGGCAATGCGCGTGATGGAGGAGATCCAGCGTCAGGTGCAGCTCAGACGAGCACGCTAGCGGTGGGGGTGAGGATCCTTGCCGCCGGGGCCGTCGGCACCGACGTCCTTCGGGTCGATGCTGATGATGATCTTCCAACGGGCGGTCAGTGACCTTGACGAGGCGATGTTCATGGCGTTGACCCTCCTTGTAATTCTAGGCGCCAAGCCGGTTGGGGGTCAACCGGCTCAGGCGCGGCCGGCGCGCAGCTGGCGCTCGATCCGCTTGCGGTTGCGGTTGTCGGGGTCCATGTTCATCAGGATGCGGAAGGCCAGCTCCGCGTTCGCCAGGTCGCCCTTGGCCAGGAAGGCGTCCACCTGCCGCACCCCCTGCTCGACCGCCTGCTGGCGCTGGTGGATGGTCTCCAGCCGCTCGACCTCGGCAAACATGGTGGCCGCGCGCGGGCTGGCCGGGGCCACTCGCTCCATATCCAGGGCGGCGTCGCGGGCGGCAAACCAGTTGTGCGCCTGGAGCGCCTCGCGGTAGCGCTTCTCGATCGGAGCCACCGACTGCTCGTGGTCGGCCACCGCCCGCGCCTCGCGCAGACGCTCGCGGTAGGAGTCGAGCGTGACGTTGCTGAGGCCGAGCCTCGCCAGCTGCTCGATCTCGCGCTCCGCCTCCCCGAGCTTGCGGGCCGCGAGCAGCTCGGTCAGGCGCGCCTTGCGCTGCTCGAACTCGGCGCTCTGCCGCATGCCCGTCTCGGCCTCCTCCACCTCGGCCGCCAGCGCCTCGGCACGCTGGCCGGAGAGGTCGTTGCGCGCCACCACGTCCAGCTCGCGGCGGGCCGCGGCGAAGTCGCGCCGGGTGATCGCCGCCCGACCGGCGGCCAGCGCCACCTCGGCCCGCCGGTCCTGCTCCACCTCCTCGTTGAGCAGGTGCACCCAGCTCTCGTAGTCGGTGCGGTTGGGATGCTGGGGCGCCAGCTCCAGAAGCGTCTCGAGGGCCAGGCGGGCCAGCGGCAACTGCTTCCGCTCCAGATACTTGCGCAGCGCCTTCTCGGCCTCGGCGATGCGCTCGCGCTGGTCGTCGGGGGCGGGCGCGGCCGGCGCGGCCGGGGCGGCGGG
>JASLEW010000088.1 GCA_030150965.1 Thermoanaerobaculia bacterium
CTGCCAAGCGCCGCCAGGACAACCCGGCATCTCCCATCATGCCCCTTCCGCTCCAATCCGCTCCGACCGACAAATGCTAGATTAGCATATCGAGCCGGGGAGGGGAAGAGCCTCCGGCGGGACAGGGAGGACCTCGTTTCGCCGGCACCGGCCGGCGCCCGATCGCGCGATGCTCGGCCCGGCAGGGGCCGTCAGCCCTGTTTCCTGAGCTCCACCACCAGGAAGTGTACGGGGTCGGAACCGATGTTCTCGACCCAGTGGGTCTGCGGCTCCCGATAGAGCACATCGCCGGTCTTGAGCTCGGCCTCGACCACCCTGCCATCGGCGAAGTGGTTGCGGATCCTGCCGCCGGCGATCACGTAGGTGACAAAGGCCGGATGCTGGTGCATCTGCTCCTTCGCCCCCGGCGGCAGCACCCCCTCGATCACCCGCACCTGTCCGTTCTCGAGCCTGACGTGCTCCATCTCGGCATTCACCACCGCCGGGTCCAGAGACGGCGGGTCGGCTCCTGCCATGAGCAGCGGACTGCATGCGACCGCGCCCAACAACAGCACCTCGCGCCTGTTCATCTCCCGCTCCTTCGCCGCGCCGGACGTTGCCCTCCGCGGGCCATCGTGCTGGTGCCTTCCAAGGATCTCTCCTATTCGTGAGCAGCGCCTGGAAAATCCGCCTGGCGATCCGGAGGCCCAAGCGTCGCCGTCAACTCTTCCAGGGCCGCGGTATCCGCGCCGAGCAGCCAGAATAGCTCGTCGTGAAGGGTGGAGATGACGAAGGGTGAAGGTATCGAGGTGATGAGCGCATCCCAACCGAACAGGACGGCCAACCTGGCCATCCCTCTGGCCAGCTCTCGCTCGTCTACGGAGAACAGGTGGCCAGGAGCCTCCTCGAGGCTTCGCCTCTCGAGGTTCCTTTCCCGGATCTCGTACCAGAGGGCTGGAAACTCCGACGAGGGCCATACTCCCCATTCACGCAGCCAAAGCAGGCAGGATGCATTCCTTGGCAGGAGGTCAAAGGCGGCATTGACCATCAGGGACTGGCGAGCCGCCGAGTCTGTGATCCTCCACTCGGCCCAGGTGGGCCGATCGCTCCGCGATGTGACGATTGCCTGGCCGGCAGGCTCGAAGCCCAAAGTCGACATCAGGGCGAGGCTCTCAGCCGCGCTCAGACACTTCATCTGCTGGCCTCCTTGCTGACTTGGCGCTCTATTGCAGTAAAGCCCTATGTTCGCGCAAGCCCTGAGCCGTCAGGTTTCCGGCGAGACATGCCAACGTAAGCGTATCAGGAACATGCTGAGGAGCCGCGATCGGGCCGGGACGTAGTGGATTGGCGAATAAGTTGCCATACTCGCTGTCCTGAACTGCTTAGCCGGGAAAAAGCTCTGGGAAGAACCATGGCAGAAACCAGGACGGCAACGAAGGCACAGTCGGTGCGGTAAGCGGAACTGTCGATGGGATCGGGAATACCGGTAAAGTTCCTCTCAGTGGGCGTGGCAGGGGCGCCATCTTGGGATGCACCTGAGCATCCGATACCGGCTTGCCGTTCTTGTCGCAACGCGTCCTGTTACCCTTCCCATCGTCCTTGTCCCAGTGAGGAATTCCCGGCTTACTTCCTCCAGACGGCGGCCCGGTTGGCTCTTTGTCCCAAGAAGCCTTGGCCCCGGGGAGGCCTGGCTGATACCACTTTCCTCCTCTGGAATCGCGAGGATCCGGTGCCCAACGGAAAGGAAGGTCTGGCCGAAATGGCGGCCCTTCCAATCCTGGTGGAAGCCCATTGGGACCAATCTCTGGCTCACCGCTTGGCAACGTTGGGCCCCATCCGGAAGGGAAGGGAGCTGGAGGCAGAGCGATCGGAGTTCTTCCATCGGGATCAAACAATCCAATTGGGTTTTCCATGGAGTAGCTGTAAGGGCTGACGCTGGCGGCTTCGTCCGCTGGTTCCCTGCTCGCCCACCGTCCGAGGTCCGGATCGTAGGCCCGAAACTTGGTCAAGCTCAACCCCGAGGGCGAGTGGTAGTAGTAGCCGGCGAAGCCGAAGCGGGGCGGCACGCCCTGGTTGACCGTCAGGCGGCCGTAGGGGTCGTAGTCGTAGCGGCTGACCACGTTGCCCGAAGCGTCGGTGACCTCGCGAACGCTGCCGAGGTGATCGTAGGAGAAATAGTAGTTGGTCGAGCCGGCGCGCATGCCCGCCGGGAAGAAGCGGGTGAGGACCGGCTCGATCGGACAGGTGAAGGAGCGGGGACTCTCCGTCAGCGCCCTCGCCGTGCCGGCGTAGTTGACCGAGAGGTCGTGGCTGGTGCCGGAGTAGAGCGACGGCGAGGTGTAGGTGAAGCCGTGAGCGCCGTTGCCCTTGCCGGCGTTGAGGAGATCCTGGCGGAAGGTCCCGGCCGGCACCGTGGCGACGAGCGTGCCGCCGTCGTAGATGTCGACGCTGATCGCGGCGTTGGGCTGGTTGGCATCCCAGGCCCAGCCCACCAGCTGGTCGCAGTCCGCGGAATCGAAGAAGCCGCCGAAGGCCGGAGCGGGGCAGCTCACCACCCTCGACGGATTGCCATAGGCCGTGATGACGGTGGAGGTGCCGCCGGCTTGAACGGTGACGGTGTGAGAGGTTCCGGTCTTCAAGGCCGGAGGGTTCGGCAGGGTAAAGCCATGGTAACCGTTGCCGTAGCCGGCGTTGAGCAGGTCCTGCCGGAAGTTGCCGGCGAGGACCGTGGCGATGAGCGTCGTGCCGTCGTAGATATCGACAGCGATCGGCGCGTTCGGCTGATTGCGGTCCCACGCCCAACCGGCCAGCTGGTTGCAATC
Source organism: Thermoanaerobaculia bacterium (assembly GCA_030150965.1). Taxonomy (GTDB): domain Bacteria; phylum Acidobacteriota; class Thermoanaerobaculia; order Multivoradales; family UBA5704; genus JASLEW01. The sequence continues at coordinate 2,802 of JASLEW010000088.1, forward strand.
GATCGAATCGAAGAACCCGCCGAGAACCGGCGTCTGGCAGGTCACGCTGCGCGTGCCGACGACCGTCGCGGTGCCGCCGACCTTGAGGGTCACCGTCTGCGCGGTGCCGGTCATGAGCGCGGCCGGCGTGGGATAGAAGAAGCTGTGATTGCCGTTGCCCACGCCGGCCTGCTTCAGGTCGGCGCGGTAGGTGTTGGCCAAGACCGTGGCGACTCTGGTGGCGCCGGCGTAGAGGTCGACGCTGATCGGCGTATCAGGCTGAGCAGGGTTCCACGCCCAGCCGGCGAGCTGGTTGCAGTCCCCCGTATCGAAGCTGCCGGTGGCAGGGGGGTTGCCGGCAGGAGCGGCCGTGGCGTCGGTCTCCTCGGCGAGCTGGTCTCCCACCCACACGTCGTGGACGCTGGAGGTGACCGTTCCGCTGTCCTTCTCGGTGACGAGCGCCCGGCGGCCGAGGCCGTCGTAGGCAAACTCGCTGCGGTGGCTGCCGATGTTGATCGCGGTCAGCCGGTTCTCGGCGTCCCACTCGTAGGTCCTGGAGCCGTCGGCGAGCAGGTTGCCATTGGCATCGTACTGGAACGGCTGTCCCTGTCCGCCGTCGGTGACGGTGACCGTCGCCGACGCCGCGGTCCGGCCGTCGGCCAGGCTGGTCGCGGTGATGGTGACGGTGCCGACGGCCGCCGGTGCGGTGAAGAGGCCGCTGGCATCGATGGCGCCCGCGGAGGCGGACCAGGAGACGGCGGTGTTGGCCGTGCCCTGGACCGTGGCGGTGAAAAGCTGCATGGCGCCGCGGACCATCTGCGATTCGGCGGGTGAGAGGGTGACCGAGATCTCGGGGTCGGCGCTCACGGTCACGGTGGCCAGCCCTCGCACGGTGTCCCCTCCGGCCGAGGCCAGGGCGATCACATGGTAGACGCCTGGCGCTGGCGGAGCCGTGTACAACCCTGCCGCGGTGATCGTGCCGCCGGCGGTCCCCTCCTCGACGCTCCAGGAGACCGTGGGATTCGCCATGCCGCTCACCTGGGCCTGAAAGCCCCGGCCGGCTCCCGGCGCGAGGCCCGCGGAGGAAGGCAGGACCATCAGATCCTCGCCCACTGTCACGATGGCCGTGCCCGACTTTGTCCCGTCCGCCTGCGACACGGCGGTCACCGTGTAGATGCCCGGCACGGCCGGTGCGTTGAACAGGCCGCCGGCCGCGATCGCCGCCGGTGCCGGTCCCGCCACCGACCAGGAGACGGCCTGGTTGGGATCGGGCTCGCCGTTCTGGCCCTGCACCACCGCGGTGAACGGCTCCTGCTGGCCGGAGTCGAGGATGGAGCGCGTCGGCGAGACGGTCACCCCGGTGACCGGCACGCTGCCCGCGACGGTCACGCTCGCGCTGGCGGTCGCGACCGGGTTGCCTGCGGTCTGCGCCGTCACGCTGTACGAGCCGGCGGCCGTGCCGTTGGGCACCGACAGCAGGCCGGCACCGGAGATGCTCGCCCCGGGGATGCTGGTGGACCACTGCAAGGGCTGTTGGCTGCCGGTCAGCTCGGCGAGGAACTGCCGGGACGTGCCAGGCGGCACCACGACGGCGGACGGCGCCAGGCTCAGGCTCACCACGGTGATGACCGCGGCGGCCTGCGGCGCGCCCAGCGCCTCGCCGATCGCGGTGACATGGAACTGGCCTCCCGGCTTGCCGGGGTAATGATAGAAGCTGCCGATGCTGCCGTCGCCCACGGCGTTCACGAACCCGTCGGCATCGTCGGTGGTCCAGAAGGCGGCCTGGTTCGACGAGTAGAGGGTCGTGCTGTTGAAGTTGAAGGTTTGCCCGGGCGCCACCGCCGCCGTGGGCGGGGTGATGGTCTCGACCGGCGGCGGCAGGACCGTCAGGGTCATGGATGCCGAGACCGAGGGCTCGGCGACGCTCTGCGCCGTCAGCGTATAGGCACCGGCGGTGGTGCCGGCGGTGAACGCCGTCGTCTGCTGCGGGCAGGAGGGGCAGCCGGTATTGGGGACCTCGGTGCCGCCCCCGCTCAGGAGCCAGTTGACCGCGAGCGGCGGCGCGGTGCCGGAGAGGCCGGACAGGGTGGCGGTGAGGATGGCCGATTCGGTCTGCGGAATCTGCTGCGGGCCGCTCAGGTCGATGGTGAGCGGGCGCACCGTGACCTGGACGGACGCCGCCGCCGGGACACCGTAACGGGAGACCGTGAGAGTCCCGGTTCCCGCCACGAGCTGCGAGAAGATGGTGGCCGACGCGGAACCCGTGGAGGCCGAGACCGGCCCGACGACGCCGGGGCTGGTCAGGCTGAAGGTCCAGTTGCAGGCCGGCTGCTGAAGCGTCGGTTGGGCGGGCGGCGCCGCACAGTACGGCGCGTTGCCATTGACGGTGGCCGTGATGGTGACCTCCGTGTTCTGGTCCATGACGGCCGGCGACGGGGTGAGCACGATCGTCTGCGTGGAAGCCGCCCGCGCCGAGGCCACGGCGAAGAGCGTGAGCGCGGCGCCGCGGCGAAGCGTGGCGGCCATCTGGCCGCGGCGGCCGTGACCGCGAGCGGCGGAAGCGAGGGAGAAGGGAAGCGCGATCACCGCCGGTCTCCCTTGCCGTTGCCCGCGGCAGCCGGCGCCGACGGAGCGGGCCGTGCCGCACCGCTCCGCGTGCGGGCTGCCCGCATCGCCGCCTGCGCCTGAAGGACGAGGCCGCGCTCGAGGGCGACCAGCTGATCGGAGCTGTCGAAGGTCGCCAGCGACACCACCCCGTCGATCGTTTCGCTGGTGCGGTTGCCGGCCCCGTCGTAGCCATAGGCGATGGCGTGCAGGACGCTGGCCGGCGGCTGCGATGGGTCCGTGGTCTGCTGCCTGCCGGTCAGCCGCCTCGCCGGGTCGTAAGCGAAGCTGAAGAACCGGCCGCCCTGGTTGGCGATGTCGTGCCAGGTGATGCCCAGGATCTGGTCGTGAGCGGCGTCATAGGAGTAGTCGAAGCGGGAGAGATTGAAGCTGCTTCCGGCAGGACCCCAGCGCAGACTGGCGAGCCGGAAATCGTGCGCCGCGTCGAGGTAGGCGAGCGTCGGCCCCTGAGCGTTCGGATAGAGCAACGCCGTCATGCGGTCGGACGCGCCGTCGTAGGCCGCCACGAACAGGCCCAGCGGGCTCACCAGCGACGCCAGCCGGTCCTCGGCGTCATGGGTCGTGGTCACCCACACGCCGTCCACCGCCCTGCCCGTCCTGCGGCCCACCAGGTCGTACTGGAACGCGACCGTATGGCTGGGTGCCGGCGCGCTGATCGCGGCGAGCTGTCCGGCGCCGGGAGATCCGGCGGGATTGTAGCTGTAGCTGGTGGTGCCGAATTGATCGCTCATCAGGGCGAGCCGCGGATAGAACGGGTCCCACAGGTACTGCACGCCGGGCGTGGCGTGAACCGCATTCTGATAGCTGACCGCCGCCAGCGTGCCGTCCACGTTGTAGGCATAGGTGGTCACCTGGTTGAGCGCATCGGTGCGGCGCACCAGGCGGCCCGCGCCGTCATAGTCGTAGAGCGCGCTCACCCGGCCATTGAGCAGCTTCCCCACCATCCGGTCGAGGCCGTCGCGCAGCCAGGTGGTCTGATGGCCCAGCGGATCGGTCATGCCGGTCATCGCGCCGCAGCCGCACCAGGAGAAGGCCGTGGTCCGGTTGGCCGGGTCGGTCGCCGCCACCAGCCGGTCGGCCGGGTCGTAGGCAAACCGGCTCACCCGGCCCAGGCGGTCGTGCAGCTCGACGACGTCCATACGGTCGAAGACCGCCTGGTCGCTGGTGCCGTCAGGGTAGGTGATCCGGGTCAACCGGTCGAGGCTGTCGTAGTCGAACGTCAGGACGGTGCCGTCGGTCGCGGTCCAGGTGCGCAGGCGGTTGGCGGCGTCGTAGGTGAAGCTCTCCTGGTAGGCGGTGCCGGCGCGGGCCACCTGGGTGAGGAAGCCCCGCGCGTCATAGGTCAGGATGGTCGCCACGCCGTCGGGCCGGGTGAGGGAGGTCAGCTGCCCGAAGCCGTTGTAGGTGGCCGTCGAGGTCTGGCCGGCATAGTCGACAAAGGTGAGCGGCAGGTGCTGGGCGTTGTAGGTGAAGGCGGCCAGCTGCTCGCCCCGGCCGCCGTTGACCAGATCGGTGCGCACCGCCGTCAGATCGATGCCGTTGGCAGCGTAGTGAAAGGAATAGGTTCGTCCAGCGGGATCGATCAGGCTCTGAAGGTGGCCGGATGCGTCGTAGGTGCGGGTGAGGCGCTGCTCCTGCGCCGTGTCGAGCACCTGCGCGCTGACCGCCGGCAGCGAGAGGCTCCCCTGGTAAGTGGTGTCGGTCTGCCCAGGATAGCCGAACCAAACGCGGCGCTGCCCCAGAGCCTGCACGCTTTCCGGGATGGACGAGGCGGCCACCACGCTGCCGGTCGCATCGCGCAGCCAATGAAACAGATAGGTGGCGTTCAGGTAGCGGTTGGGGTCGGTGTCGCTGTATTGCTGCATCGCCGTCTGGTTCCAATAGAACGTGTTGCGGTAGGAAAGGTGGACGTTCTGGAACCCTGCCGGCACGGGATCGGTCGTGGTCTCGGAGATGTTGGTCGCCTCGTGGAGGAACTCGATGCGCTCGCGGTTGCCGAGCGGATCGGTCGCCAGCAGCCAGCGGACGTTGCCGAGGTCGGTGTAGACCGCGGGCGGCTGCTCGCCCATGTCGAAGCTCGTCGTGCCGTAGGGCGTGGTCATCGAGCTCATGAAGTCGGGGGCGAGATTGGCATCGTAAGCGGCCGGACCGTAGGTGAACGACGAGGTCATGCCGGCGGCATCGGTGACACTCGCCAGCTCCCCGGCCAGGTAGGCGAAGAGCGCCTGCCGGCCAAACGGGTCGGTCACCGCGGTCACCTTGTAGATGTCGCCGGCGAGACCGTAGGAGAGCGTCGTCTGCTGGCCCAGGACATCGGTGAGGGTGAACAGCCGCGAGGTGGCCGCGTCATAGGTCAGCGTCACGCTGTTGCCCGCTGGATCGGTGGCGGAGGTGAGGAAATACCGGCGCATGGTGGTGGCGCCGTCCGAGTGGCTGTAGACGTCCTGCGACCCGTCGGGGTACTGGCGCACGAACCCCACCGTGACGCCGTCTTGCAGCGTCCGCGTCACCGTCTCGTGGTACCCGGTGACGTTCGGGCCGTAGGTGCCGCCGGGAGCGCCGGCGACATGCGGCAGGACGAACGAGCCGCCGCCGCGCTCGGCGAGGCGGATCGTCTGGCCGGCGTTGTTCGGGTCGTCATCCTCGATGTAGGACAGCCAGTTGAAGCTCCAGCGCGAGCCCAGGTTGGTGAAGGTGAAGGTGGCGGGCTGAAAGTCCTCGCGGCTGTTGTAGGTGATGCCGAACGCCATCGCCGGTCCCCGCGGCGGGGTGTAACCGACCGGCGTGTCGGAGACGTTGAGGCTCACGATGGCGACGTGAAAGTCGTAGACCGGCATGCCGGTGCCGGAACCGCCGCCGCAGTCGCCGGGAAGGGCCGGTTTCTTGGGGTCCGTCGGCGTCGTCGCACCGGGATTCTGGTTGCCGGAGGCGCCGCGGCCGCGCACCGTGGCCGCCTCGGCGCCGCCGATCCTACGCCATCCCTTCTCGCGCAGCGCCGCGGTTGCCACCAGCATGTAGCCGCTCGCTTCCTCCTCGACCGCGCGCCGGCTGAGCCAGCGGTCCTCGCCGAAGGTGAGGTCCTTGGCGAGGAAGCGGCCGCCCTGCTGCGCCACGAGCGCCGCGAAATGCTCCGCTTTCCAGTGCACCACCGCCGGCACCGGGATCTTCGATCCGGGCTCGCGCCGGATGGCGCGAAGGCCCAGCCCCGCCTCCCCGGCGAGCCTGCCGATCTCGGCGAGGGAGGTGCCGGTGCGGGTCGATGGGTAGCGCAGCAGGCGCGCATCCGCCCTGGCGCCGGGACGCAACGCCTCGGCGACCCGCTCGACCGCCAGCGGACCGCAGCGGAAGGAGCCGGCCGGATCGTGCCGCATCGACCAGAGGCCGGTCCGTGCGCTCGATCGCACCTCGGCCGCGTGTCCGGTGAGCGGCCTGTCGCGGACCTCGTCGAGCAGGGCGGACAGCTCGTCCGTGCGGCCGAGCGCCGCGATCAGCTCGGTGTAGGTGGCGAGCGCACCGTCGGCAATCGCTTTCGCCGCCGGGTCGGTGGACCGCCTGGTGAGCCGCCAGGCCTCGCCCGCCGCCTCCAGGGACCGTTCGAGATAGCCGGTGTGCCGGTAGAGCACCGCCAGGTTGCCAAGCAGCGAGGGCTTCCACGGAGAGTCGGGATGGTTCCGCAGGAAGGCGAGCAGCGGTTCGACCGCCTCGATGTCGCCGGCCCCGCGGTAGGCCGCGACCGCCTCCGCCAGGCTCCGGGTCTCGCCGGTTGGCGGGCTGCCGAGCGCCGCCAGCGGCTCGGCAAACGTGCGCGCGACCTCCGGCGGTTCGTTCGCCGCACCGCCCTCCGGATCAGCGCTGCTCGAGGAACCAGCCTCCACCAACGGACCGCCGGGCTGCCGCGCCCAGGCGAGAGTGGCGCACCCGGCAAACAGGGCCACGCATAGAGCCCGTCTTACAGCCGTTGAAGCCGGAAATCCCTCTGTCATGGAAGCCCCCTTCCAGATCCGTCGGATGGCGGTCGCGACGCCAGACAGCATGCGGATGAACTTCGCGAGAAGCGATTGATTATCTTATACGTCGGCGTGCGCGGAGGCGTCCAAGCCGGCTTCGAGAGCCGCCGGCGGCGCGGTCTGTGCCGCGCCGCCGGCGGAGGGGGCCGCTTCCGTGGGCCGGACGCCTTCGATCGGGCCGGCGGGCTACGGCGGGAAGGCGTCGTTGTCGAGGCCGCCGCAGTAGGTGCCGGCCGGGTTGTGGTAGGTCTTGGTGGAGCCGTCGCGGGTGTCGGTGACGGTGATGTCGTATTCGAAGTCGGAGAGCGCGGCGTAGAAGAAGGCCACGCGGTCGGTGAACGGCACCACCTTGAGCACCAGCTCGACATCGGTGGGATCGGTGAAGGTGAAGAGGCCCGAGAGGTCGCTCTGCGACTTGGCGCGGCCGGTGCCCGAGGTGCCGTTGAACTGGTTCATCCAGGTGACGCTGACCGCGAATCGACGGCCCAGCAGGCAGAGCGTGCCGCTGCCGGGGGCGCAGCTGCCCTTCTCCGCCGCCGCGGCGATGGCGCCCGGGATCGCGGAGCCGGCGTCCGGAGACTCCTCCGCCGAGGTTGCCGGAGACTCCGCGGCGGCGGGCTGCGGGGCGGAGCCGAGCGCCGGGAAGGCCATCTCGTCGATCGCGCCGCAGTCGCCGGGGGTGTTGTGGTACTCGCGGACCTTGCCGGTGTGGGTGTCGGTGATGGTGAGGGTGAACTCGAGGTCGGTGAGCTCGCCGTAGAACACCTTGTAGACGCTGCCGAAGTTGAGGATCTTGACCACCAGCTCGGTGTTGGTGGGGTCGGTGAAGTAGAAGTAGCCGGTGCTGTCGGTGCCGACGAGGGCGTGCCCCACGCCGGCGGTGTTGTTGAACTGGTTCGACCAGGTCACCTGCGCCTGGAAGCGGCGGCTTTCCAGGCAGAGGTTCAGCCCTCCGGGAGTGCAGGTGCCGTTGCCGCCGCCCGGCGCCAGGAACGGCTCGAGCGCGGTGAAGCTGTAGAAGAAGGCGCCGTCGAGCGGAAAGCTCAGCGGATCGCACGAGACGTCGCTGGTGCCGCAGGCTCCCAGCAGCTGGCCCACCACCTGACCGCTGGCGAGCAGGGCGGCGGAGCCGGAGCTGCCGGGCGAGGCGGCGCCGACGTCGAGGTCCGAGTAGATGAACCGCGACAGCGGATCGGTGCACTCGGCGGAGTTGGAATCGACCCGGCTGACCGAGTATTTCTGCGGTCCGCCGTCGGGATGCGACAGGCGGTAGAGGAGCGTCCCGTTGGGCACCGCGCCGGGCGAGGCGTTCCAGCCGAGGAAGGTGCGGCCCCCCGGCAGGTTGGCCAGCCGCAGCAGGGTGAAATCGCTGGAGGTGCTCTGGTTGCCGGTGGCGAGGAGGCTGGCGCCGTTGGCCGTCGGCAGCCCCGACAGGTCCGGCGGCGTGCCGTTGCAGCTCGGCGTGTAGTAGTCGAAGGTGGCGCTCAGGGTCGAGGCCACGGTCTGGGTGGAGATGCAGTGGTTGGCGGTCAGCAGGTAGGGCTGGCCGTCGCTCGCCGCGTCGTTGAGCAGCTGGCCGCTGCACAGGAAGGCGCTGTGGCCCTCGATGAACTCGAGCCTGGCCTCGGCGTGCCGAGCGGTGTCGTAGCCGGCGAAGTTGGCATCGCCGTAGCAGCTCGCGTCCACCTCGCAGGTGGTGTCGTCCTTGGCCATCGCGGCGGCCGGCACGATCTCCGCCGCCGCGTCGACGACGAAGCCGTAGCCGGAGGTGCCGCCGCCCCCGTCCGGCGCCGCCAACCTGCCGGCGAGCGGCGCGAGCGGCATCTCGACGTCGATCGCCAGCTCCTCGCCGGCGACGCTCGGCGTCCACAGGCCGCCGTCGGGCGCGATCAGCTCGGCACCGACCGGACCCGCCGTCCCGCCGGCGCCGTGCACCCAGAGGCGCCAGCCGGCCGGCAGCCGCACCCGCGACAGGTGCAGCCGCACGCGGTCGGCGCCGGTCACCTGCACCCGGGCGCCCCAGGCGGCGGTGGTGAAGCTGGTCGCCGCCAGCACGCCGCCGCCGCGCGCCAGGACCGGCGGCGCCGGGGACGCGGCGGCGGTGGCGCCCGCCGCCGCGGCGGGCAGGCTCAGCTCGACCGTCCGCGGCGCCTCCAGGCTGCGCACGAAGCCGTTTTGCAGCGGCCGATGGCGGGCCCGGTTCCAGGCCTGGAGCTCGGCCAGCTGGGCGGGCGCCGCGGCCTCGGCGGCCTCGAGCACGGCGAGCGGTGCCACGCCGAAGCGCTCGGCCAGATGAGGAGCGGCGGCGGCGGCGGCCCGGCGGGCGCTTTCCACCGCCGGATCGAGGGGAGCGACCCGGGAATCGACGCTCTGTGCCCACACCCTCCCGCCCACGAGCAGCAACAGGATCGGCGCCATGCGGTGCGACAACAGCAGTTTCATGCGTAATCCTTTCAGCAGAAAATTCTCTGCGGCGTCCCGCCTCTAGTATCGCATGGCGCCGAACGAGAGGCCGGCGCGGGCGGCGGGATGGCGGGATGGCGGGATGGCGGGATGGTAGGATCTCGATGCTGCCGTCCAAGGAGGAGAGAACGATGAACCGGCGCAACCTGAACCAGCTGCTGCTCGCCGCCGCGGCGCTCGCCGCCGTCGCGGCCCTCGCTGCATCCAACCCGGCCGCGGCCGGCGCGATGACCGGCGCCAGCGCCGAGGGCGCGGCGAGGACGAAGTGCACCATGACCTTCAACCTCAAGGAGTGGTCGGTCTTCTACAAGGTGGCCAACGGCAAGGGGACGATCACCTGCGACAACGGCCAGGTGGCGCACGTGCGGCTCGAGGCCCGGGGCGGCGGCCTGAGCGCCGGCAAGGGCGAGATCCGCGACGGCAAGGGCACCTTCTCCGACGTCTCGGACATCAAGGAGCTGTTCGGCAGCTACGCCGCGGCCGAGGCCAGCGCCGGCGCGGTCAAGAACGCCACCGCGTCGGTGGTGACCAAGGGCGAGGTGACCCTCGGGCTGAGCGGCACCGGCACCGGCTGGGAGCTCGGCATCTCCTTCGGCAAGCTCACCATCACCCGGCGGGTGGGCAGCACCGGCGGCGGCTACCCCGACACCGGCGCCCCGGGCACCGGAGCCCCCGGTGCTCCTCCCCCGCCCGGCGGCACCGGCCGCTGAGCGCGCGGCGCGGCTACCCGAGCGTCACCCGGATGCGGTGCTCGCCCTCCTGGACCAGGGCGATGTCGGCCGCGCCCAGGGGAGTGGGCTCGAGCGGCGCGCCGTCGAGCTCGGCGGCGGTGACGCCGCGGGTGGCGCCGCGCGGGTTCTCGACGCTCACCACGTAGCTCGCCGAGTGGTAGCGGAAGGTGATCTCGTACCCCCGCCAGGCGCGCGGGATCGCCGGATCGATCGACAGCACGGCGCCGCGCAGGCGGAACCCCAGGATCCACTCGACGCCGGCGCGGTACATCCAGCCGGCTGAGCCGCTGTACCAGGTCCAGCCGCCGCGCCCAAGATGGCTCGGGTCGGCATAGATGTCGCCCGCCGTGACGTAGGGCTCGACCTTGTAGCGCTGGATGCCGGCGCGGGTGCTCGCCTGGTTGATCGGGTTGAGGATCGAGAACAGCTCGCCGGCGCGGTCGCCGTCGCCGAGCGCGGCGAAGGCCAGGATGCACCAGATCGCGGCGTGCGTGTACTGCCCCCCGTTCTCGCGCACCCCCGGCAGGTAGCCCTTGACGTAGCCCGGATCGAGCGCCGTGTGGTCGAACGGCGGCGCGAACAGCAGCACCAGGCCGTCGCCGCGCCGCACCAGGTACTCCTCGACCGCCGCCATGGCGCGCGCCGCGCGCTGCCGGTCGCCGCCGGCGAGCACCGCCCAGGACTGGGCGATGGAATCGATGCGGCACTCGTCGTTGGAGGCCGAGCCCAGCGGGGTGCCGTCGTCGAAGTAGGCGCGCCGGTACCAGTCGCCGTCCCAGGCGTCGGCGAGCGCCCGGGCCAGCGCCGCGCGGTGGTCGCGCCAGGCGCGGGCGCGCTCCGTCTCGCCCCGCGCCTCGGCGAGGAGGGCGAACTCCCAGAGCAGGATGTGGAGGAACCACCCCAGCCAGACGCTCTCCCCCTGGCCGCCGCGGCCCACCCGGTTCATCGCGTCGTTCCAGTCGCCGGTGCCGATGAGCGGCAGCCCGTGGCGGCCGGTCGCCAGGCGCAGATCGAGGGCGCGGGCGCAGTGCTCGAACAGCGTGGCCCGCTCCTCCGTCACCGCCGGCGCGAAGTAGGCGTCCTCCTGGCCCTCGGTGAGCGGCGGCCCGGAGAGGAACGGCACCGGCTCGTCGAGCAGCCCGCGCTCGCCGGTGACCTCCAGGTAGTGCAGCACGGCGTAGGGCAGCCACAGCAGGTCGTCGGAGATGCGGGTGCGCACCCCCTTGCCGCCCGGCGGGTGCCACCAGTGCTGCACGTCCCCCTCGGTGAACTGCCGCGCCGCCGCGCGCAGGATGTGCTCGCGCGCCACCTCGCGGCAGGCGACGGTGAGCGCCATCACGTCCTGGAGCTGATCGCGGAAGCCGTAGGCGCCGCCCGCCTGGTAGAAGGCCGTCCGCGCCCACACCCGGCAGGAGAGCGCCTGGTAGCCGAGCCAGCGGTTGAGCATCAGGTCCATCGAGCGGTCCGGGGTGCGCACCTGGAGCGCCCCCGCCACGACCTCCCACCGGCGCCCGATGGCGGCGAGCACCTGGTCGACGTCGGCCTCGCGGTAGCGCCGCACCAGCTGCCGCGCCTCCTCGACGCCGGCGCATTCGCCGAGCAGGAAGAGCACCTCGACCCGGCCGCCGGGCGGCAGGTCGATCGTGCGCTGGAGCGCGGCGCACGGGTCGAGCCCCGCCCCCACCCGGCCGGACAGCCGGTGGCCGCGATCCTCGAGCGCCGCCGGGTGGTCGAGGGTGCCGTTGCGCCCCAGGAACTCGGTGCGGCTGCCGGTCCACGCGCTGCGTCCGCCCAGATCGGCGAAGGCGACGCGCCCGGCGCCGAGGTCGCCCACCCAGCTGTTGCGCACCAGGAAGGCGCCGCTGTCGGGGTCGATCGAGCTGACCAGGAACGGCGCCGCGGCGGCGCGCGCGCTGCCCAGCACCCACTCGACGTAGGCGGTGACCGAGAGGCGCCGCGGGCGGGTGTCGCGGCTTTCCAAGGTCAGGCGCGAGATCTTGACCGGGTCGGCCGGCGGCACGAGCTGCAGCAGGGTGAGCGCCACGCCGTGCGCGGTGTGCTCGAAGCGGCTGTAGCCCTGGCCGTGGCGCGCCACGTAGACCCACGCCTCCTCGCGGATCGGCAGCACGGTCGGGCCCCACAGCGTGCCGCTCTCCTCGTCGCGCACGTAGAGCACCTCGCCCGGCGGGTCGCTCACCGGGTCGTTGGACCAGGGGGTGAGCTGGTTCTCGCGGCTGTTGACCGACCAGGTGTAGCCGGCGCCGGACTCGGAGACCAGGAAGCCGAAGCCGGGGTTGGCGATGACGTTGATCCACGGCGCCGGCGTCCACTGCCCCTCGCCCAGGACCGTCACGTACTCGCGCCCGTCCGCGGCGAAGCCGCCCAGGCCGTTCCAGTGCTCCAGCTCCGGGCGTGCCGGCGGCTCCTCGGTCGGCGCCGCGGGCGCGGCCGGAGCGGGGCGCCGCCGCGGCACCGGGCGCG
>JASLEW010000127.1 GCA_030150965.1 Thermoanaerobaculia bacterium
GGCGGTTCCTGGTGGCGCACACCCGCGGCCACCGCTTCCTCGGCTGCGGCTTCGGCCCCGGCACCGAGGGGGTGCGGATCGACGTCTACGGCTCGGCCGGCGACTACCTCGGCTCGGGCGCCGACGGCATCGAGCTGCACCTGCACGGCGACGGCCAGGACCAGCTGGCGCAGATCTTCAACCGCGGCCTCCTGGTGGTGCACGGCGACGTCGGCCAGGCGTTCGGCTACGGCGCCAAGGGGGGCGAGGCCTACGTCCTGGGGAGCGCCGCCGGCCGGCCGCTGATCAACGCCGTCGGCTCGCCGCGGGTGGTCATCAACGGCACCTGCCTCGACTACCTGGCCGAATCGTTCATGGCCGGCGACCCGCTCCAGGGCGGCGGCTTCGTGATCCTCAACGGCATCGCCCTCGACGACCGCGGGCGGCTGACCGACCTGCCCGACCCCTACCCGGGCGGCAACCTCTTCTCGCTCGCCTCGGGCGGCGCCCTCTATATCCGCGATCCCCACGGCCGCGTCGAGGCGGGGCAGCTCAACGGCGGCGAGATCGCGCCGCTCGCCGACGCCGACTGGGACCTCATCCGCCCCTATCTGGAGGCCAATTGCCGGCACTTCGGCATCCCCGTCGAGCGCCTGCTGACCGCCGGCGGCGCGCTTCTCCCTCCCGCCGCCGTCTACCGCAAGGTGCGGCCGGTGCGGCTGCGCGCCCTCCAGGCCGAGGAGGCCTGGGTGGGCCACCGCGGCTGAGGCGCCGCGCCGCCGCGTAAACTGGAGCCGCCGGCTGCACCGGGGCGGCCCTGCCGTAAGATCCGGTCACTGGCATGAACGCCGCCCCTGGCTCCACGCACCCCGCCGGCAGCTCCCGCCGCTGTGCCACGCACCCCGGGGCCGAGGCGCTCTTCCGCTGCGACGGCTGCGGCCGGCTGCTCTGCCAGGCGTGCGTGCAGCAGGGCCACCGGCTGTTCATCTGCCGCCTCTGCCGCGAGCGGGCGCTGCCGCTCGACCGGGAGCTGCCGGCCGACGTCCCCGGCCGGCGGCGGGCGCTGGCGCGCCGCCGCTCCTTCCGCTGGGCCGAGGCGCTGCGCTACCCGCTCCGCGGCCAGGGCGGCGGCGTCTTCTGGGCCTACCTGACGCTGCTCGCGCTGCTGCGCCTGGCCGGCAGCCTGCCGATCGTCGGCGCCTTCGCCGGCATCTTCTGGCTGCTCATCGGCACCCTCGTCCCCGGCATGCTCTACGCCATCGTCCGCCGCACCGCCGCCGGCGACGACGAGCTGCCGGACTGGCCGGACATCGGCGAGGCCGGCGAGCGCGCGCGCGAGGTGTTCACCTTCCTCTGCCTGGCGGGGCTCTCCCTGGTCCCCGCCATCGCCCTGCCGTGGGCGTCCGGCTGCGGCGTCTCGTGGTTCGACGACGACCTGCCGGAGGGCAGCTGCCTGGCCCTCGCCGCCGCCGGCCTGGCGGCGGCCCTCGCCCTGGCGGTGCCGGCCTTCGGGGCGCTGGCCATCTATCAGAGCGGGTGGCTGCTGGTGCGTCCCGACCTGCACGCCCGGGCGCTCGCCGCCGCCGGGGCCGACGGCGCCCGCACCGTCGTCTTCGTCTACGTCTTTCTCGGCGCGGGCCGCCTCGCCGACCATCTGCTGCGCCCGGTGCCCTGGCTCGGCGGCCTCCTGGGCGGCGCGGCGAGCGCCTACGCCAGCTTCGTCGCCGCTCACCTGGTGGGCTGGATGTTCCTGCGCCGCGAGCCGGCGCTGGATGCGATCTACCTGGCGTAGCGCGGGTCCGCCGCGCCGCCGCAAGCGATACCTGGGCCTCTGCCCGAGGAGGGGATCTTGAAGAGCAACCGTTTCCTGCCGCCCTTCGTCCTGGCCGCCATCCTGCTGCTGCTCGGCGCCGCGGCGCCGAGCGCGGTGCGCGCCGCCGAGCCGGGAGGCGACGGCGCCGCTGCCGGTGCCCATGGCCTCGATGCCGCCGATGACGCCCATGGCGCCGATCGCGCCGACGGCGCCGATGGCGCCGACGTCGGCGCCAAGGCGGCCGGCCACGACAAGGCCGCCGCCAAGCCCGAAACCTCCGTCACCCAGCACAGCGTGACCATCGGCGGCAGGACCATCCAGTACACCGCGACCGCCGGCACCATGATCCTGCGCGACGAGCAGGACGAGCCGACGGCCTCCATCGGCTACGTGGCCTACACCCAGCGCGACGTCGCCGACCTGACCCGCCGCCCCGTCACCTTCGCCTACAACGGCGGCCCCGGGTCGTCGTCGGTCTGGCTGCACATGGGCGCGCTCGGTCCGCGGCGCATCCTCACCGCCGAGGCCGGGCCGACCCCGCCCCCGCCCTACCGTGTGGTGGACAACGTCCACAGCCTGCTCGACAAGACCGACCTGGTGATGATCGACCCGGTGGGCACCGGCGTCAGCCGCGCCCTGGGCAGGAAGAAGGACAAGGATTTCTGGGGCGTGGACCAGGACATCGAGGAGGTGAGCCATTTCATCGCGCAGTACGCCAGCGACAACCGCCGGTGGACCTCGCCCAAGTACCTGCTCGGCGAGAGCTACGGCACCACCCGCTCGGCGGGCGTCGTCGAGTACCTGCAATCGCGCGAGAACATGGCGCTCAACGGCGTGATCCTGGTGTCGGTGGCGCTCGACTTCGGGGCCATCTTCGCCTGGACCGGCAACGATCGGCCTTATCCGGCCTTCCTCCCCACCTTCGCCGCCGTGGCCGCCTACCACCACGTGCTGCCGCACCCGCCCGCCCAGCTCGAGCCCTTCCTCGACGAGGTGCGCCGCTACGCCCGCGGCGAGTACGCGGTGGCGCTGGCCCAGGGCGACGCGCTGAGCGCCCAGGAGCGCGACGCGGTGGCGGCGAAGCTCCACGAGTACACCGGCCTGTCGGTCGACTACATCAAGCTCGCCAACCTGCGCGTGCGCGAGGCGGAGTTCGCCCAGGAGCTGCTGCGCGAGCACCACCAGACCGTCGGCCGCCTCGACGCCCGCTTCCTCGGCGTCTCGTTCGATCCGCTGGCCGAGGACGCGCAGTACGACCCGCAGGCGGCGGCGATCAGCGCCGCCTACACCGCTGCCTTCCTCGACTACTACCACGGCGAGCTGAAGTTCGGCCAGGGCAGGAGCTACACCATCACCAACCGCGAGGCGTTCCCGGCCTGGGACTGGAAGCACCGCGCTCCCGGCCAGGGGTTCCCTCTCCCCGTGCCCTTCCCCAACACCGTCCCCGACCTGGGCCATGCCCTGGGCTTCAATCCGCACCTGCGCGTCCTGGTGCTCAACGGCCTCTACGACCTGGCGACGCCGTTCATGGCCACCGAGGAGATGATGGATCACCTCAACCTGGAGCCGGACCTGCGCTTGCACGTGCAGATGAAGTACTACCCGGCGGGCCACATGATGTACGTCCACGACGACTCGCTCCAGCAGATGAAGGCCGACATCGCGGCCTTCATCGACGCGACCACGCACCCGTAGCCGGGCAACCGAGGTGCCGTGAGAGTCCTGGTCTGCCCGCTCGCCAGCAACGGCTTTCTGTTCCCCGCGCTGGGCCTGGCACGGGCGCTGGGTGCGCGCGGCCACGAGGTGGCGGTGCTCACCGCCGCCTCGGCCGGACCGTGGCTGGAGGAAGCGGGGCTTGCTCCGCCACCCGGCGTCCAGGGAGACGGACGCGGCTTTGCGACCGAGCACTGGTTTCAACCGCTCGCCGTGGCCCTGCAGGTGCGCCAGATCGAGCAGGCCATGGCGCACTTCGCCCCTGATCTGCTGGTCGGCCAGGCGCTCACCCTGGGGCCCTTGATCGTTCGTGAGCGGGCCGGAATCCCCGTGGCCGTGCAGGGCCTTGCCGCTCACCTCTGGCCCGGTGGCGGCGCCCGGTGGTCGGCCTCGGCCGCCACCCTTGAGCGCCGCCGCTGGCGCCACGCCGACATGCTGCGGCACCTCGACAACGCGCGGGCGCTGGCCCGGCTGCCGGCGCTCCCCGCGCTGCCGGCCCTCTCCTCTCCCGGCCGCGATCCCGATCGCAGCCCGCTCCTGGGCGACCTGTTCCTGCTGCGCAGCATCGCCGAGCTGCACGGCGGGCCGGGTATCCCGGGGTGTCTACACCTGGTCGGGGCATGTCTGTGGGAGCCGGCGCGCGCCGATGCCGAGCTCCACTCCTGGCTTGCCGAGGCGCGGCGCCGGCGCAGACCGGTTGCCTATGTCCAGCCCGGGCGCACCTTCGGCGGTCCCGGCTTCTGGCGCCAGCTGGCCGAGCTGTGCGCCCGCGGATCGCTCGCGGCAGTGGTGGCGGCCGGGCGCGGCGACCCGGGCGCCGCGGGCTGCGCCGGCGCCGGCCGGATCGACGAGCCCCTGTCGTGCGACCTCCTGGCGCGGCACGATCCCTGTCTGGGCGCGGTGCTGCCGCATGCCGATCTGGCGATCGGCAGCGCCAGCTCGACGCTCGTGCTCGGCGCCTTGACCCACGGGATCCCAAGCCTGCTGCTGCCGTCCGGCGGGGAGCAGCCCGACCTCGCCGAGCAGGTGGAGCGCGCCGGTGCGGCCATGGTTGTGCCGCCCGAGGCGCTCACCGTCGGAGCGCTGCACGAGGCGGTCTCCGCCGTCCTCGGCGACGAGGCGTTGCGGCGCCGGGCGCGCGCCCTGGGGCGCTCGTTCGCGCGGCTGGACGGCCTGGTGGTCTCCGCCAGGCTCCTGGAAGGGCTCGCGGTGCGTTCCGGCGGTGCCCATACCGCCGTTTCCGCGTGGCCGGCGAGCCGCGAGCCCGCATGATCGCCGGCTCCGAAGAGCTGCTCGGCTTCGAGGGCATCGAGCCCCGCATCGCCGCCGACACCGGTGAGAGCACGCCGTCGTATCTGCTCGTCGGGCGCCACGGCAGCTTGGTGCGCGTGTCCGCCAGCGCCCACCGCCTCCTGGCGTTGGCCGCCAAGGGCCTGCCGGCTGGCCGCATCGCCGAGGAGCTCAGCGCCGCCTCGCCGCGACCCCTGACGCCCGCCGAGATCGTGGACAAGGTCGGCGAGCTGATCGAGACCCTGCGCGTGGCGGAGGCCAGGGCCGCGCGGGCCCGCCTTCCGCCTGGCTTCTGGCTGCGCTTGCGGCTGGCGTCAGACGCCTGGACCCGCACCCTCTGCCGGCCTTTCACCTGGGTCTTTCATCCAGCCGCCGCCTGTCTGCTGCTGCCGGGCATGGCGGCGGCGATCGGCAGCCTGCTCGCCGCGCCCGTTCCCGCCGCCACGGCCGGCTCGTTCTGGCCGGCCTATGGCCTGTTCTTCCTCTCGCTCCTCGTCCACGAGCTGGGGCATGCCGCGGCCTGCCGGCGCTACGGCGCCCAACCCGGCGAGATCGGCATCACGGTCTACCTCGTCTTCCCGGCGCTCTACAGCGACGTCAGCAGCGCCTGGCGGCTGCGGCGCTGGCAGCGTCAGGTCGTGGACCTGGCCGGCGCCTACACCCAGCTGATCGTGGGCGTCCTCTACGTCTGCGCCTACCTGGCAGGGGCCGGCAGCGTCTTCCGCACCGCATTCTTGATGATCGTTTATACCAACCTTTTCTCGCTCAACCCGGTCTTCAAGTTCGACGGCTATTGGCTGGTGGCCGATTCCCTGGGTGTCACCAACCTCAGCCGCCAGCCGGCGCGCATCGCCCGGTGGATGCGTGATCGCCTGCTGCGCCGCCGGGTTCCTCCCCTGCCCTGGCCGCCGTGGATCGTGGCGGCTCTCACTCTCTACTCGCTGGCCAGCATCGCCGTCTGGGGACTGTTCACCTGGCGGCTTCTGCCCTGGTTGGCGGCGCGGCTGGCCCTGCTCCCCGCCCAGGCCGCCAGCCTTGCCGGCGGCGTGATGCGCGGCGACGGGGCGGCCGCCGGGCGGAGCGCCTGGGATCTGGCGCTCTCGGCCGGCCTGATTGGCATCGCCGTGACGGCCCTGGCGCCGGCGGTCAGGGCCGCCGCCCGGTTCCTGGCGGCCCGGATGCAGCCAGCAGATCCGCCGCGTCATGGTCCCAGCTCGCCGGCAGCGAGCGTGCCTCGTGGCCGCGGGTCTCGGCGGTGATCGGCAGCAGGACGTAGCAGCCGTGCGGCACCTGCCGGATCGCCTGGTCGGGGCTTCCCAGCTCCTGGCGGGCTGACCTGATCGCCGCCGGAGTCGATCGCGCAGCGCGGGGCGCGGGCCTCGCCCAGGCGGGAGATGCGCGACCTCGCATTCTGCTCCGTCTATCTTGATGAGGCGGACCGACACCGGACAGGGATACCGAAAAGGCAACAAATTGTCGCACTTTGGTACACCAACGGTGTTGAAAAGAACCTGATTTCATTTGGATCGATTCTGATGGTCGCAGGACGTAATTTATTCATGCTATTTATCATCACTTCTGGCTAATCTGCCTCGATGGGCGGTAGTGAAGCGGATGTGGCGCGCGTTCGCGAGACGCTCGCGAGGCTTATCGAGATATCCGGCCTCAGCCGGCGCGAGATCGAGCGGCGGCTGGCCCTGGAAGGGCGCGGCATCGACCTCACCCGCCTCCTGGCCGGCAGGTTCGAGCTCAAGCTGCGCCAGGTCCTCGACCTCATCCAGGTGTTGGAGGTTCATCCCCTCGAGCTTTTCCGGCTGATCTATACCGAGCCCGAGAGGCGCAGCCCGCTGCTCGCCAGGGTGCAGGCCATCTTCACCTCCGCCAAGCCCGGCACCGGTGCGGAGCGGGGAGGCACCCGCCCAGTGGAGCGAGAGGTCGAGGATCTCCGCCGGCAGGTGGCCGATCTGTCGCGGGCAGTCGAGGCCATGCGCTCGCGGCTGCGCTAGGCCAGATCGGCGGGGGCCGGCCCGCGGGCTTGTCCCGTTCTGTCGATCCGAAGCACATCGATTGAAAGAACGGTTAATTCCTAAAGCCGCTACCCGCCAGGTCCGACGGCGAGGAGCGGCCCATGGTGCTGCAGCCGTGATGTTGAAGCGAATCTCCGGAGGGGTGGTGATGGATCGAGGTGCCCTGCCATGAGCTGGGGCGAACCGTTGCGGTATGCCGCCCGAGGCCTCCGCCGCCACCCGCGCCACAGCCTCCCCACCATCGCCCTCCTCGGCCTTGCGCTGGGCGCGGCCGGCGCGGCCTACAGCCTGCTCCACTCGGTCCTCCTGCGCCCGCTGCCCTATGCCGATCCGGACCGGCTGGCCATGGTCTGGACCTCCACGGCGGAGGCACCCGCTCCCTATGTGGTCTCCTGGCCGGAGTACCTCGACTGGCGCCGCGAGAGCCGCAGCTTCATCTCCCTTGCCGCCTTCAACATCGCCGAGGAGCAGCTCAACGGCCCCGGGGATCCCGAGACGGTCTCCGGCGCCGCGGTGACCGGCGACTTCTTTTCCACCCTCGGCGTCGTTCCTTTTGCCGGCCACTTCTTCGAGCCGGGAGATCCGGACCGTCCCCAGCGCGGGGTCGTGGTCCTCAGCCACGCTCTCTGGCGCCGACGCTTCGGCGGCAGCACGGCCATCCTGGGCCACACCGTCCTGCTGTCCGGCTCGCCGGCCCAGGTCATCGGCATCGCGCCGCCGGAGCTGCGGCAGCCCGAGCCGCTCGGTGCTCCGGAAGCCGAGCTGTGGGTGCCGCTCTCGCCGCAGCCATGGTTCGGCGAGCGGGGCGCCCGCACCTTGCGGGTCGTCGGACGGCTGCGCCGGGGCACGGGCCTGCGGGCGGCGCAGGCGGAGATGAGCTCCCTCGCCCGACGTCTCGCGGTCCAGCATCCGGATGACGACCATCCGCGCATCCTCGTGGTGCAGCTCCACCGGCAGCTCACCGGTGGCTTGCGGCCGGGCCTGGGGATGCTGGCGGTGGCCATGGCGGCCCTGCTTCTCGTCGCCTTGGCCAATGCCGGCAACCAGGTGCTGGTGCACCGGCTGCACCGCGAGCGCGAGCTTCAGGTTCGCTTCGCTCTCGGCGCCGGCCGCGGCACCCTGGTCGCCGAGATCCTCGGCGAGGGTCTGCTGCTGGGCTTGGGCAGCGGTGCTCTCGGCGTGGTGCTTGGCGCCTGGGGGGGGGGCCTGCTGGCCCGGACCTTTCCGGTGCATGTGGCCGGCATCGAGGGGCTCCGGTATGGCTTGGCGGCGGCCTGGCTCACCCTGGCGCTCGGCCTCGGAGGTGGGCTCCTGGTCATGGTCCCGTCGCTGCTGCATCTGGCCGCCCCAACTTGGGACCGAGCCCTGAGGCTGCAGGGTATGGCGCCATCCGGCAGGCGGATCCACGCGCTGCGCGGGGCCCTGCTCATCGGCGAGGTGGTGCTGGCCCTGCCGCTCGTCGTTGCCGCCAGCCTTCTCACCCAGAGCTTTGCCCGCCTGCAGCAGGTCGATCCGGGCTTCGATCCGGCCGGCGTCACCACCTTTCGCCTGACCCTTCCCGCCGCGCGCTACAGCAGCCGGCAGCAGCAACTCGCGTTCTACGATCTCCTCCGCACCGACCTGTCGCACCTTCCCGGGGTCCAGGCGGCCGGCCTCGCGGCGGTCCTGCCGCTCACCGGCTTCAACGACCGCGAATTCGACCTGATTGCCGAGGGGCGCGGGGACCGGAACCCGCCCGGCGGGAAGTCGGTGCACTATCAGCTGATCTCTCCCGGCTTCCTGGAAGCCCTGCGCATCCCGATCCTGGCCGGACGTCCCTTCGGCGGCGCGGACGGCGCGACGGGGGAACGCGTCGCGATCGTCAACCGGTCTCTCGCCGAGCGCCTCTGGCCGGGCCAGGAGCCGGTCGGCCGGAGGCTCAGCTTCGACTATGGAGCCGGGCAGGCACCGCGCTGGATGACCGTCGTGGGCGTGGCGCGCGACGTGCGCCTGGAGGGCCTCACCGATCCGCCCACTCCGATCCTCTACCGCCCGCTGGGCCAGGACGTCATGGAGATCCTGTCCGTCGTCGTGCGCAGCCGCCTGGCCGCACAGGCCCTGGTGCCGCGCCTCGAGGCTGCCGTCTGGCGCTACGACCCGCGGCTGCCGCTGACCGGCCTCGAACCCCTCCAGCACGTGGTGGATGCGCAGGCGGCGGACCTGCGCTTTCTCTCCAGGCTGCTTGCCGTGGTGGCGGCGGTGGCGCTGGCGGTCACCGTCCTCGGTGTCGCGAGCCTGATGAGCTACCTGGCCAGCAGCAGGCGTCAGGAGGTGGCGATTCGTGTCGCGCTGGGTGCGCGGCCGGCCGACGTGCGGGCCCTGCTGGTCAGGCCGGTCCTCGGCCTGTTGGCGATCGGCACCGTCTGTGGCCTGCTCGCGGCCCTCGGCGCCCGGGAGCTGCTGGCGCACCTGCTGTATGGCATCCAGGCGGAGGACGCGGCAACCCTCGGGGGCTGCGCTGCGGCCATCCTGGCGGCGGGTGCCCTTGCCGCCTGGTTGCCGGCGCGCACGGCCTGCCGGTTCGACCCGCGGGCGGTGCTGCAGCCGGGTGACCGGTAACAGGTGACCGCATGCCGCAGCGCGCTCTTGACGGAACTGCGTATCAATAGCTACTCTCTCGAGTAAGTGATGCACCTTCTCAAACGTCGTATTGCCGCGAGGAATGACGGGAGGAACCCTCAGCCGGGTTCTGGGGATGGAGGGAGCCGAGGTGCATAACGACCGCTTGCCCAGCCTGGGGATCCCTGAGCTCGCCAACCCCTCTGAGGTCAACTCCGAGAGCCCATCGGAGATCCGGCCGCTGAACCGCGAGCTGATGAGCTTTGACCTCGACGCGATCGCGATCGAGGAGTTGGAACGGCGGTTCGAGATGGCGCTCGTCATCTCCCCGGGAGCAGCGACGACCTGCAACTGCCCGGCGCTGGTCAGCTGCGGTACCTTCTGCAACAAGAAGCCGCCGGTCTAGACGGCCCGGTCGCTTGCCGGTCGGGCGGCCGGCGGCCGTTACCGCTGTGGAAGGTCGTCGCACGGCTGGCCCGTATACCGGCCTCGCCGCGAGGGGGGAGAATGAGAACCGATCTGCGCGAAGGGGGAGCTGACGGAGCCGAGATCGTGCCGCTCAACCGGGAGGCCTTCGACTTCGATCTCGCCGGCGCCACGGTCGAGGAGCTCGAGCGGCGCCTGGAGATGGCCCTGGCCGTGCCGGGCGCCGCCGGCAATTGCACCGGCTGTCCCAAGCTTGCTGCCTGTGGCACGTTCTGCTCGCCGCCGCCGATCGCCGGCGCCGCCGGGACCTGATCGTCTGCTGCTTGCTCTGGCGGTGGCCGGCTAGGAGGTGATGCGGTGGAGGAACACCGAGTCCGTTGGGGCTCGAACGAGGCCGTCAACGACCACTGCGAGATCTGTGCACTCAACGCCTGTGCGGTGAGCTTCGACCTGGATCAGGTCGAGATCGAGGAGCTGGAGCGGCGTTTCGAGATGGCGTTGGCCCTGGCGAGCGGGGTCCCTGGAGCCTGCAGCGGCTGCCCGCACCTGGTCGTCTGCGGCACCTTCTGCTCGCCGCCGCCCGGTGGGTAGCTCTCCCTTCCTGACACCCCGTGCGCCCGGTGCGGCAGAGGGGCGTGCGCCGGGTTCCTGACCGATGTGCAAGGAGGTCTCCCTTGCTGCGCACCAGCAGCTACACCATCTACGTCGATCTGCCCGGTGAGCCGGAGGTCATGCTCCTGGTTCATGGCTATGCCGGCACCTACGACCGCGTCTCGCGCCGCGTCGCCGGGTACGTGCGCTCGCTCGAAGCCGTGGCCCCGCCCAAGCCGCTGTATGGAGACTGGACCCCGGAGCCGGAGCTGAGCCACGACGGCGCGCGGCCCTCGGACGAAACCCTCGCGCTGCTGCGCCGCCGTGGCTATCTCACCGAGCTGAGCCTGGAGGAAGAAGAGGAACTGTTCGCCCGCCTCGCGGGAAAGCTTCATGAGCGCGATCTCGAGCAGCCTCCGGCGTACATCTTCATGCCCACCTACGACTGCAACCTGCGCTGCGCCTACTGCTTTCAGGACGCCATGCGCACCGATCCGCGCCGGCATCATCTGCTGCACACGTTGCGGCCGGAGATGGCCGACCGCATCCTCCAGGCGCTGCCGGCGATCGAAGTGGGGCACGCTTCCGCCACCGCGGTCGCGGCGCCGCGCGATGTCGGATTCTTCGGCGGCGAGCCGCTGCTGGCGGGCAACCGCGGCATCGTCGAGCACCTGGTGACGCGGCTCCAGGCGATGGGCGGGGCCCACTTCTGGGCCGTCACCAATGCGACGGACCTGGACGCCTACGCCGATCTGCTCGGCCCGCATGCGATCGCCGCGCTGCAGATCACCCTTGACGGGCCGCCTCACGAGCATGACCGGCGGCGGGTCTACGCCGACGGCTCCGGCTCCTTCGAGCGCATTGCCCGCAATATCTCGCTCGCCCTCGAGCGGCGCGTCACGGTGAGCATCCGCCTCAACGTCGATCGCGGGAACCTCGGCCGTCTCCCGGAGCTGGCGACCGAGATGACCGCCCGCGGCTGGCACCGGTCGCCGGGTTTCTCGGCCTACACCGCGCCGATCGCCGCCTACAACGAGAACACCGACGCGCGTTCGACGATGAGCACCTGGGAGCTCGACAAGGCGCTGACGGCACTTCGTCTCGAGCACCCGGTGATGGCGGTCATCGACCGGCCCGACGACCGGATCAGGGACCGGGCGCGCCGCCTCTTCGCCACCGGGGCCAATCTGCCGCTCGCGCTGCGTGCGAGCTTCTGCAGCGCCCATCACCGCATGTACATCTTCGATGCCTTCGGCGACATCTACGCTTGTTGGGAGCGCACCGGCGACAGCCGCGTCCGCATCGGCACCGTGCGGGAGGGTGGCCGGGTCGAGATGAGCCCCGGGCCGTCCCGCGAGTGGCGCAGCCGCACCGTGGCCTCGAACCCGGTCTGCCGCCGCTGCCGCTATGCCCTTCACTGTGGCGGCGGCTGCGCCATCCTGGCCCTGGGCAAGAGCGGCGAGCTCCACTCCAACTATTGCGACGGCTTTCAGTCCCGGTTCCGTGCCAGCGTCGCCGACGCCTATCTGGCGCACGTCGGCGGCGAGTCCCTCGCCGCCAGGCGGGACCGGGTCTGCGATCAGTGACGCATCTCGGCTCGGGCCGCTGAGGCGAGCCGGTCCTGGGGAATCCCCCCGCCCTGCCGCGGGCGGCGGCCTTCATCGAGGCCACCACCCACCCGTGGCTGGTCGCGGTGGCCGGAGGGCCCGGCGCTCAGGGCCGCGGCCCGGCGCCGGCCGGCTCGCTCGCCGCCAGCAGCTCCGCCAGGTACTGGCCCCAGATCGCCGGCAGCGAGTGCGTGCCGTGGCCGCGGGTCTCGGCGGTGATCGGCAGCAGGATGTAGCGGCCGTGCGGCACCCGGTGGATCGCCTGGTCGAGAATGCCCAGCTCCGGCGGGTTGATCTGATCGTCGGCGGAGTTGATCGCGTAGAGCGGGGCGCGGATCTCTCCCAGGTGGGGGAGGGGGTTGTAGAAGCGCGACGCCTCGAACTGATAGATCGTGTCGTTGGCGTCGAGCTGCCCGGAGTAGCGCTTGATCAGCGCCGCGAGCATCGCCTCGGCGGCCTCGCGCGTCGGCGCCTCCTTCTGCCATTCGAGCGGCACCGACACCATGATGATGAAGATGTGGACGGCCGAGATCAGCCCCGGCGGCTGGGCGCTGTACTCGCCGCCCTTCCACTCCGGGTCGCTGCTGATCGAATCGACGATCATCTTGCGCATCATGCGGTTGCGCCCGGCGATCTCGACCGGCTGGCTGGCCAGCGGCAGCAGCGCGTCCATGAAATCGGGATAGGTGTAGCCCCACACCCAGGTGTGCATGCCGCCCATCGAGGTGCCCATGACCAGCCGCAGGTGGTTGACCCCCAGGCACTGGGTGAGCAGCTGGTGCTGGGCGCGCACCATGTCGTCGTAGGTGTACTTGGGAAAGCGCATGTGCAGCCCCTCGCTCGGGCGGCTGGACTTGCCGGTGCCGATGCCGTCGGGCAGGATCAGGTAGTGGGTGGCGGCATCGAGCAGCTGACCGGGCCGGAAGAGCTTGCCGGCGAAGCTCTCGCCGAGGAACCCGCGGCCGCTGCCGGTGGTGCCGTGGAGGATCAGCACCGCGTTGCGCACCACGCCGTCCCGGTCGCGCCGCGGCGCGCCGAGCGTCGTATAGTGCAGGCGCAGCTCGGGCAGCGCCTCGCCGCTCTGGAAGTGGAAATCGCGCAGCACGCAGTCCGACTCGAAGGACGCCGGCAGCGGTGGGGGGGCAGGGCTTGCCTGAGCCGGCGGGGATGGCGCGGTGTGCCGCTCCCGGGCGGCGAGCGGCAGGGCGAGCAGGAGCGCCGCGGCGGCGGCCGTTGCGGCGCGGGCGCTGGGGCGGCGGCAGGCATGCTGCATGATCTTGTCTCCTGGCCGGTGGAGCGGCTCACCGCCGCGGCGCGCGCGGGGCGGGCGCAGCCGGCGCGCTTTCCCCGGCCGTCGCCGCTCCCGGCGCGTGATCGGCTCAGGCGGGCACCGCATGGACGATAGCATGGAGGACTTGGCGCCGAACCCCGGCGCGGGAGCTGCGGGCGGGCCGGTCGGCCGGGCGCTGCGCGGCACCTTCCGCTCGCTCCGGAACCGCAACTTCCGGCTGTACTTCACCGGCCAGCTGATCTCGAACACCGGCAACTGGCTCACCAACGTCGCCCTCGTCCTGCTGGTGCTCCGGCTCACCGGCAGCGGCCTGGCGGTGGGCGTGCTCACCGCCTGCCAGTACGGGCCGCTGCTCTTCCTCTCGCCCTGGGCGGGCGCGGTCGCCGACCGCTTCGACAAGCGCCGCCTGCTGCTTTGCAGCCAGATCCTGGAGATGGCGCAGTCGAGCGGCCTCGCCGTGCTCGCCTTCCTGCCGCATCCGCCGCTCGCCGGCCTCTTCGTCCTCGCCACGCTCGGCGGGGTCTTCCTGGCCTTCGACAACCCTTTCCGGCGCTCCTTCGTCAGCGAGATGGTGCCGCCCGAGGACATCCCGAACGCCGTCGTCCTCTACAGCACGATCGTCAACGTGTCGCGCATCTTCGGGCCGGCGCTCGCCGGCCTGCTCGCGGTGTCGGTGGGCTTCGGCTGGTGCTTCACCCTCGACGCCGCCTCCTACCTGGCGGTGATCGCCGGCATCGTCCGCATGCGCCCCGCCGAGCTGCATCGCCAGGCGCAGCGCCCCGAGGCCCGCGGCGCGGTGCGCGAGGGGCTGCGCTACGTCGCCTCCCAGCCGCCGCTGTGGATCAGCTTCGTCATGCTCGCCGCCATCGGCACCCTCTCCTACAACTTCAGCGT
This sequence comes from Thermoanaerobaculia bacterium, assembly GCA_030150965.1. Classification (GTDB taxonomy): domain Bacteria; phylum Acidobacteriota; class Thermoanaerobaculia; order Multivoradales; family UBA5704; genus JASLEW01. Next base: position 14,230 of record JASLEW010000127.1, read on the forward strand.
CACCCTGCCGCTCTTCGTCACCCGCACCCTGCACAGCACCGAGACCATGTTCACCATCCTCTATTCGGTCTTCAGCTTCGGCGCCGTGCTGTGCGCCTTGCTCGTCGCGCAACGCAACCTGGTCCGCATGCGGAACATCGTCCAGGGCGCCGCGGCGATGGGCGTCGCGATGCTCCTGCTCGCCTTCGCCCGCCACCTCGCCCTCGCCATGGCCGCCGCCCTCCTCGTCGGCATGGCGAGCATCCTCTACATGACCGGCACCACCGCCATCGTGCAGGTCGAGGCCCGGCCCGGCATGCATGGCCGGGTGCTCGCCCTGCAGACGGTCTTCATCGCCGGCACGACCTTAATCGGCGGCCCGGTCTGCGGCTGGCTCGCCGACGCCATGGGCGGCAGCGCGCCGCTCATCCTGGGCGGCATCGTCTGCCTGCTGTCGGCGGCCTTCGGCGCGATCGCGGCGCGCGCCTGTCGCTGCTGAGCCGGCACCGTGCCCCGGCGACGCAAGCTCAATCGCAGCGGATCAGCTCCGGCCCGCCGGCCTCCTCGCCGTACAGCCGCTCGACCAGCGCTGGCATTCAGCTCAGAGGGACTTCGGCCGCCTCCGCGATGCGTGCCGTTCCATGACGTGTTGGTGCAGGCGCCGGCCGGATCTTACACCTGGGGGCGCGGGGCCTGACACGGATCGGGTTGGGTGGGTGGGTGCGGCCTTCCGTCCGCCGGCCCAAGGGGCCGCTTACGCTAACCGGTTTCCGCGGCTCGCTCGTCGAAGAGGAGCGGCTGGGGCTCGCCGTCCGCGCCGCCGTACAGGCGCTCGACCAGCGCCGCCCGCCGCTCCAGCACCGCACGCTGGTTGATGTAGCCCTTGTCGGTGATCTCGCCGGCGTCGATCGACGGCGGCTCGGCGAGCAGCAGCGCCCGGCCGATGCGGCGGCTGCTGGCCGGGTTGGCGGCGTTGTGGGCGGCGAGGCCGGCGGCGAGCGCCTGGCGCACCGCGGGATGGCGGACGAGCTCGGCGAGCGGCGCCTCGGCGAGCGCCCCCGCTTCCGGCCGGCCGCCGCACAGCGCGCGGCAGGCCGCCGCATTGGGGAAGATCAACAGGCCGACGGTCTCCCGTCCGTGGCCGGTGACCACCGCATCCTGGACGACCGGGGCGCCGGCCGCGATCACCGCGGTGCGCAGGTCGCCGACGTGAACCCAGGTGCCGGAGGTGAGCTTGAAGTTCTCCGCCAGGCGGCCGTCGAACACCAGGCCCCGCTCCGGATTCTCCGGGTCCTCCAGGCGGCCGGCGTCGCCCATGGCGAGGAAACCCTCCTCGTCGAACGCCGCGCCGCCGCCGTCCTCCTGCCGCCAGTAGCCGGGCGTGACGTTGGGGCCGCGGACGCGCAGCTCGTGGCGGTCGCCGGCCGGCGCCAGCTTGATCTCGGTTCCCGGCAGCGGCAGGCCGATGTTGCCGGCGCGCTCGATGCGGAAGTGGACCTGGGTGGCGCAGGGGGCGGTCTCGGTCGAGCCCCAGGCGGCGAGCATCGTCACCCGCCGGCCGGTGGCGGCGGCGGACACCTCCTCCAGCCGCGTCCACAGGTGCGGCGGCAGCGCCGCGGCGGCGTAGAACAGCGCGTCGAGGTCGCGGAAGAAGACCTCCCGCAGCTCCGCGTCGTTTTCCAGATGAGGGAGCAGCAGGTCGTAGCCGCGCGGCACGTTGAAGTGCAGCGTCGAGGGCACCTCGCGCAGATTGCGCAGCGTGGTCTCGATGGCGCCGGGCGCCGGCTTGCCGCGGTCGATATACAGGGTGCCGCCGTTGCGCAGCACCAGGTTGAAGTTGTGATTGCCGCCGAAGGTGTGGCTCCACGGCAGCCAATCGACGATCACCGGCGGCCGTTCCTCCAGAAAGGGCCACCCCTGGGCGATCGCCTGTTGGTTGGAGCAGAGCATGCGCTGGGTGTTGATCACCCCCTTGGGAGCGCCGGTCGAGCCCGAGGTGAAGAGGATCTTGGCGACCGTGTCCGGCCCGACCGCGGCGAACCGCCGGGCGACCTCCGGCCCCGGCGCCGCCCCCAGCAGCTCGGCGAACATCGTCCACGGCCGGCCCGCCGGCATGCGGCCGGCAGGCCGGACGCCGCCCGCGTTGCCTGCGCCGCTCGCGCCCCTCGCTTCGTTCGCGCCGTTCGTGCCCCTCGCGTCGTTCGCGCCGTTCTGGTCGCTCGCGTCGTTGGCGCCGTTGGCGCAGTTCGCGCCGTTCTCATCGTTCGCGTCGTGCGCATCGCTCGCGTTGTGACCCGCACCCGCGGCCCGCCCCTCTGCCGGCCCCTTCGCTCCATCGGCGCTCACCACCACCTCGGCGCCGGCCGCACCCTCCGGCAGCGCCGCCAGAGCGCGCCCGAACGCCGCGCCGTCCTCGGCATAGATCAGCCCCGGCCGGACCCGCTCCAGGATCGACCGCAGCTTCCGGTGGTCGGCCGACAGCAGCGAGTAGGCCGGAGACACCGGCGCAACCGGCACCCCCACATGCAGGGCCGCGAGTTGCAGGAGCCCGTTGTCGATCCCGTTCTCCGACAGAATTGCCACCGGGCGCTCCGCATCCAGCCCCCGCGCCAGGAGCGCTCCGCCCAGCCGTTCGACGGCCTCCAGCGCGGCGCCGTAGCTCACCCGCCGCCAGCCGTCCGCCGCCGCGTCCCCGCCGCCCGCACCACCAGCGGCCCGCTCGGCCAGGAACGTCCGCTCCGGCGCCACCGCCGCCCAGTGACGAAACCACTCGCCAAGGCAGCGCGGGTAGGGGAGCAGCGCCTGCCGCGAGCGCAGCAGGAGAGCCCCATCCGCCCGCCGCTCGGTCCTGATCTCCACCGGCGCCAGGCGGAGCGGCTTCCAGGGCGGCCGGGCCGCCTCGCCGGCTACAGGCTCCCGGGACGCTGTGCTCATCTCATCAAGGTAGCAGATCGAGGAGGGCTGCCTACGAGGGCCTGCTTTGCGATGGGAATGAAGGGGAAGGAGAGGCCGGCGATGGCCTTGCGAAGGCCGTCGCCCCTCGCCTTACGTGCTCAGCTCTATGTACCATGGCAAAATACACCCGCCCCTGAACATCGAGCCGGAGCCTCGCCACTCAGTAGCGGCCACGGCACGGCGCGGCACCGATGGGTGGCTGCGCCGAGGGCTCCTATTGCCGGCGTCCAGCTACGTCGCGCCGTTCACCCCTTCTTCTTCTCGGCCAGCTTCGCCACCAGGCCGCGCAGCACGCCCTGCGCCTCGGGGCTCCACCAGGTCTCCGCGACCCGCGGCAGCTCCTCCTCGAAAACGTGGTCGAAGAGGGCCACCAGGTCGGCCCGCGCCTCGCGGCGCGTCAGGGCCATCGCCTGCGGCGGCAGGGCGGTGAGCGACCGGCACCAGGCGATGGCGCGCTCGATCACCTCGCCGGCCGGGACCAGCTCGTCGGCCAGGCCGGCCGCCACCGCCTCGGCGGGGGAGAGCAGCAGGCCGCCCACGGCCAGGCGCTCGGCCTGGCGGGGGCCCACCTGGCGCCGGAGCGCCTGGAAGATGACCGGCGGCAGCGGCAGGCCCACCCGCACCTCGTTGAGCCCCATCTTCCAGTCGCCGTCGGCGACGAAACGCCGGTCGCAGTAGATCGCCAGGACCGTGCCGCCCGCCGGGCTGTGGCCGGTCAGCGCGGCGGCGATCGGGATCGGCGAGGCGGCGATCGCGCGCAGCAGGGCGTACAGGCTGCGCCAGGTCTCGGCGAGCGCCGGCCGGTCGAGCGTCAGCAGCAGCGGCACGTCGAGGCCGCCGGAGAACAGGCCCGGCGCGCCCGACAGCACCAGCGCGCGGGCGCCGTCGCGCGGCGCCGCCTCGACGGCGCGGCCGAGCGCCGCGATCAGCTCCGGCGACAGCGCATTGGCCGGCGGCCGGTCGAGGCGCAGCTCGCGCACCTCTCCCATCTCCGGGTGGTGATGCTCGAAGGTCTGGATCATGAGGTCTCCTGGGGGGTCTCCTCGGGGGCGCCGGGCGGCGCGGCAGCCGCGGCCGCGCCGGACGTCCCGGCGCCCGGCACGCCTTTGGTGCCGCCGATGTCGGCGAAGCCGCCGACGTCGGTGTTGCCGGCGGTGCCGGCAATGGTGGAGGGCGAGGCGGTGGCGGCCGTGACAGTCGCCGCGGCCGCCATGGCGGCGATGGCGACGGCCCCGCCGCCCGCCGCGGCCCGCCGGCGGGCCAGCGTGCTGTGGCGGCGCCCGTAGAGCAGGTAGATCGCCAGCCCGGCCAGGCACCAGAGCAGCAGCCGCAGCCAGTTCTCCGGCGGCAGGCCGCACATCAGCAGCACGCAGCTCAGCATGCCGGCGAACGGCACCACCGGCACCCACGGCACGCGGAACGACCGCTCCAGGTCCGGATAGGTGCGGCGCATCACCGGGATGGCCGCGCAGACGATGACAAAGATCGTCAGCGTGCCCATGATGGCCAGGTTCACCAGCAGGTCGATGGGGAGGAAGGCGGTGACCAGGCCCACGCACGCCCCGGTCGCGAGCGTCGCCTTGTAGGGCGTGCGGAAGCGCGGATGGATGGCGCCGAAGAAGCGCTGCGGCAGCAGGCCGTCGCGCGCCATGGCGAGGAGGATGCGGGGCAGCGACAGCAGCAGCACCAGGAGCACGGTGGTGATGCCGGCGACGCCGGCGAGCGCGATGAGCAGCTTCGCCCACCCCAGGCCCACCTGGCCGAAGGCGTTGGCGAGCGGCGCGTTGAGGTCCAGGCGGTCGTAGCGCACCATGCCGGTGAGCACCGCCACCACCCCCATGTAGAGCGTGCTGCAGATGACCAGCGACCAGACGATGGCGAGCGGCACGTCGCGCTGCGGCCGCCGGGCCTCCTCCGACTGGGTGGACACCGCGTCGAAGCCGAAATACGACAGGAAGGCGAGCGCCGCGCCGGCCAGCATCCCGACCGGCCGCCCGCCGGCGTCGGCATGGCCGAGGAGCGTCCGGCCGAAGAGGCCGAGTCCCCCCCAGCCGTAGGGAGCGAACGGATGCCAGTTGCGCGGCTGGACGAAGCGAGCGCCGGCGGCGATCACGAACAGCACCGTGACCAGCTTCACCACCACCATGGCGGCGTTGAACCGGGCGCTCTCGCGGATGCCGGCGATGAGCACCGCGAGCAGCACGGCGACGATGGCGACCGCCGGCAGGTTGATCCAGGCGCCGGTCGCCACCATCCGCCCGGCCTCCGGGTCGTAGCGCACGACGGCGCCGGCGATGCCGCGCGGCAGCGTGACGCCGAACGAGCCGAGCACGCTCTGCAGGTACCCCGACCAGCCGTTCGCCACCAGCGCCGCGCCGACCGCGTACTCCAGCACCAGGTTCCAGCCGATCACCCAGGCGAGCAGCTCGCCCAGCGTGGCATAGGCGTAGCTGTAGGCCGAGCCGGCGATCGGCACCAGCGCCGCGAGCTCGGCGTAGCAGAGCGCCGCGAACAGGCAGGCGACGGCGGCCAGCGCGAAGCTCGCCAGGAGGGCCGGGCCGGCGGTCTGCCGGGCGATGGCGCCGGTGGTGACGAAGATGCCGGCGCCGATGATCGCTCCCATACCGATGGCGGTGAGCTGCCACGGCCCGAGCGCCCGGCGCAGCCGGTGCTCGCCCTCCGCCTCGGCTTCGGCGAGCAGGTCGGCCAGCGGCTTGGTGGCGAGCAGCGGATGGGGCATTGGAGGGCGCGCCGCCGGCCTCAGCCCGCCACCAGCGCCAGGGCGCGCAGCGGGCTGCCGCTGCCGCCGACGATCGGCAGCGGCGCGGCGATCACCACCGCGCCGGTCGGCGGCAGCTGGTCGAGGTGGCGCAGGCTGGCGAGGCCGAAGCGGCCGGCGCCGTGCATCAGCGTGTGACAGGGGAAGGGCGGGGTGAACGTCGCCGCCTGCCCGGCGTCGGTGCCCACGGTCTCGACGCCGACGCCGAGGATGTCGCGCTCCTGCGCCAGCAGCGTGATGGCGTCGAGATGGAACCCGGGGCTGTGCGGGCCGTCCTCGCCGACGTTCAGGAAGTCGCGCGCGCCGCGCCGACGGCTCCAGCCGCTGTGCAGCAGCACCCAGGCACCGGCCGGGATGCGCCCGTGCGCCGCCTCCCAGGCCAGCAGCCCCTCGCGGCCGAGCAGGAAATCGGCGTCGGCCGCCACCTCGCGGGTGACGTCGATCACGCACGCCGGCCCGACGAAGCGCCGCGCCGGTATGGTGTCGCAGGCGTTGTCCGGCAGGTCCCTGCCGGTGATCCAGTGGACCGGCGCGTCGAAATGGGTGCCGGTGTGCTCGCCCAGGTGGAGCGTGTTCCAGTACCAGGCCGGCCCCCGCTCGTCGTAGCGCGACAGGGTCTCGAGCGTCACCCCCGGCGAGGCGGCGAACTGCGGCGGCAGCCCGATCACCGGCGTCTCCGGTCCCAGCGGCTGGCTCAGGTCGATCACCCGCACCCGGCCGGCGTCGAGCTCGGCCGCCAGCCGCAAGAGCACGTCCGTCATGATCCC
>JASLEW010000131.1 GCA_030150965.1 Thermoanaerobaculia bacterium
GCGGCCGGCGCGGGGCCGGGCGCCCCGCCCTCGGCGGCGGCCGGCCGGCGCGGCGCGAGGTCCGCCGTCGAGCAGCCCGAGAACAGCCCGAAGGGCGTCGGCCGCGACGCCATGCGCAGGAAGTACCGCACCAGGGCGCGCTCGGCGCGCTGGCCCTTCTTGCTGTCGGGGTCGCGCTTCCAGATCTCCAGGCCGTCCACCAGCGAGGGCGAGGCGACGAAGACCGCCTCCAGGATCTCGGGCCGCGCGAGCAGCGCGGTCAGCCGCTCGCGCAGCAGCCGGCGGTCGGCGGCCACGGCGGCGGCCAGCTCCTCCGGCGCGGCCCCGGCCGGGAGCGCGGGGGCGGCGAGTCCCTCGCTCCAGCGTTCGACCTCCTCGAATGGCAGAAGCGGAGTGCGGAAGACAAAGAACCCGTCGGGGGTAAACTCGTCAGCAGTCGAGATGCGATTCGGTGGAGTCACGGGTCGAAAACGATATCACGAGGCCCCGGCACGAGCCGCCGGCCTGGAGTCCGCCGGTCCCGCCAGGTGGCGGCGAGAGCCACTTCCATCCGCCGGGCGCCGGATCGATCGGGCTACTGGAAGTAGCCGCTCACGTCGATCAGCACCTGCACCGGCTGGGTGGGGGTCGAGGCGAGCAGCGCCAGCGTGCCGGTCCCTGACGAGGCGAGGGCCAGGACGGCGTTGTTGGCGCGCACCGCGCCGGCGGCGAAATTGAGGGTGCTGGTCGCGGGCACGCCGGCGTTGCCGGGGAAGAAGGTGAGGAAGCCCGCCTCGGCCGGCTGGACCACGGTGACGTTGGCGACGAGCGCCCTGGCCGTGGCCGGGATGCCGCACTGCCCGGCGGCGACCACCACCCGCTGGCCGCCGGGCGGGATGGCCGGTCCGCCGTGGGGGCCGTCGGCCGCGCGCGTGTCGAGCAGGCGGCAGGGCGCCAGGGTGTAGAAGCGGTACGGACCGCCGGAGGTGGCGACGGGCGGCTGCCAGCCCAGCTGGATGACCTCGAAGTCGCCGGCCGTCAGGCTGCCGAAGGCCGGGTTCAGCACGTCGTTGTCCCAGCGCGTGTCGTAGGTGCCCTGGACGTACATGTCGCTGCCGTTGTCGGCGAGGATGAGGCCGTAGGTCTTCATCGCCTGGAAGATGCGTTGCACCTCGGGGGTGAAGCCGGAGATGTCGACCGACGCCTTGAGCCGGAAGCGGGTGCCGAGCGGCGGCGCCGAGGCGTTCGAGCCGGCGACGTGCGACGCCGGATAGACGTAGCCGTTGCTGTCGCGCAGGGTGAAGCGGAAGGCATGGCGGATCGGGCCGCTGCCGAACGCCTCGTCGTAGCGGACGAGGCCGGGCAGGATGGCGAGGCCGGCGGCGTCGGCGCTCGTCCAGCCGAGCGGGCGGCGGGCGTCGCTGTCGAGCTGGAAGATGGCCCCCGAGCCGGCCTCCCAGTGGTCGACGTTCCAGTGCGCCTGCCACAGCTCGTAGAGGATGCGGTTGTCGCGGTCGACAATCAGCATGTGGTAGTCGTGCGCGGTGCCGCCGCCCGCCGTGCCGCCCTCGATCCAACCCGGCAGGGTCTCGGCGGCGGGCGGGATCGGGTAGCCCGCGGGATGCCCTGGCGCGCCGTCGTCGCTCTGGTCGGGCGACTGCACGAAGGTGACCGGCACGAGCGCCTGCGTGCCCGGCACGCTGATGTAGGGGAAGCCGTAGATGTTGCTCGCGTCGCCGGCGTTGACGTCGCCGCCGAAGTCGGGATGGAGCCCGCGCGTGGCGCCGATCCAGCCGATGTAGCCGGCGGTGTGCGCCGCGTCCACCGGCGCGCCGCTGATATCGACGTTCCACCAGTTGTCCGGCGGGAAGAGCGGCAGCGGCTGCGGCAGCGCCCCGCCGACCGACGCCTGGGCAGCGGCGGCGAGCGGCATGGCGAGCGCGGCCAAGGCGGCGATCAGGGCGATCAGACTGACCTGGATGGCTCCAAAACGAACGCCGATGGCTTTCATGAGCGTACCGAAAAGAGTATACCCTAGAGGCTGTCCCACCGCGTATGGCCGCTGGGGGGGGACCGGCTGGACGCTGCCCGGTCGGCCTCTGCCCTGAAGAGGGATGCCGGCCGGGAGATCGAGCGCCGTTCGACGCGCCGCTGCCTGAGAGGTGCTGAACCAATGCCAGGGGATGACACCAATGCTCTTCACCCACCTGAAGCTTGAAAACTGGCGCAACTTCCTCACCGTTGACGTCCCTCTTGGCAGTCGTGTTTTCTTGGTCGGGCCCAACGCTGCGGGGAAGTCGAACCTTCTCGATGCATTTCGCTTTCTGCGCGACGTGGCCGATCCTCAAGGAGGGTTTCTGCGCGCTGTCCGGGCGCGTGGCGGCGTATCGCAGATCCGCTCGCTTCATGCCCGGCGCTATCCCAATGTGGCCATCGAGGTGGAGGTCGATCTGGCCGGTTCTCCCGGCTGGAGATATCGGCTGGAGTTCACTCAGACGAATCAGCGGCAGCCGCTGATCCGCCGAGAGCGGATCCAAGAGGGTGATGAGGTCCTGCTCGACAGGCCCGACCGGAGGGACCAGGAAGACGAAGCTTTGTTGAGCCAGACCCATCTGGAGCAGGTCAACGCCAACCGCAGGTTTCGAGAGCTGCAGGAGTTCTTCTCGAAGGTCCAGTATCTTCACATTGTGCCGCAGCTGGTGCGGGATCCCTCGCGCTCGGTCGGCCTGTCCCGGGATCCCTTCGGTGGTGATTTCCTCGAGCAGATTGCCCGCACGCCGAAGAGCACCCAGGAATCACGGCTGCGCAAGATCGCCGAGGCGCTGCAGGTCGCGGTGCCGCAGCTCGCCGCGCTGAAGCTCGATCGTGACGAGCGAGGAGTGCCTCACCTCAAGGGCCTTTATAAGCATTGGCGCCCGCAGGCGGGATGGCAGACCGAGGAGCGGTTTTCAGACGGCACTCTCCGCCTCCTCGGCCTGCTCTGGGTTTTTCTCGATGGGACGGCTCCGCTGCTCCTCGAAGAGCCAGAGCTCTCGCTGCACTCCGAAGTGGTGCGCTATATCCCATCGATCATGGCCCGTCTGGCCCGCCGTCGAGGCCGCCAGGTGCTGGTCAGCACCCATTCAGAGAGCCTCCTGCGCGACGAGGGTATCGGCGCCGAGGAGGTGCTGAAGCTGGAGCCCACACAGGAAGACACCAAGGTGACCGTGGCCGGAGCCGACGGCCAGATCCGGATCCTCATGGAAAACGGGGAAACCGTCGCCGACGCCGTGCTGCCACGAACCGCGCCTCTGGGCGTTGAGCAGCTGGTCCGGTTCGGCGAATGAGCCGGCAGGCACCGACTGTGGAGCTGCCGGTGACGATTGCCTGCGAAGGCCCGACGGACGCGGCGGTGCTGGTCCGTCTGCTCGGCTGGATGGGCATCCCGGCCAGGCCGGAGACCTACATCAAGGGTGGAAAGGGCAAGCTCGACCAGAAGCTGCGCGCCTACAACGCGGCCGCGCGCCACGCACCTTGGCTGGTGGTGCGCGACCTCGATGCAGATCCCCGTTGCGCACCCGAAGTGGTCAGGGCCCTCCTGCCTGATCCTGCGGCCACGATGTGCTTCCGGCTTGCCGTCCGGAAGATCGAGGCTTGGTTGCTCGCCGATCGGATCGCAGCTGCCGGCTCTCTCGTTATAAGTGCGGACCTCATCACGCTCGATCCCGATTCCCTCCCGGACCCCAAGGCCGAGCTCATCCGGCTGGCTCGTGGCAGCCGCAGCCGGAGCGTGCGAGGGGCATTGGTCCCGGCCGCCGGGTCCAGCCGCACCGTGGGGCCCGAGTACACGGCCTGGCTGATCGAGTTCGCCATGGGAGTCTGGAACCCGGACCGAGCGGTCGTCGGAAGTCCCAGCATGGCGTCCTGCGCTGCCGCATTGAGGAGAATGCGGTCAGGACACAGCTGAGCACTGCTTTGGGATCTCGCTCCGCGGGATCAGCAGGGGCGGGCGACGAGCGAGAAGATCTCGCCGAAGACCGGGTGGAGGTCGGCGGCGATGCCTTCCTCCAGCCGGGCGAGCGCGGCGGCCACCGCCGTCTCGGCGTGCGGCGGCGCCGGCGGCCAGTGGAGGGTGAGGCGGTTGCGGCCGTGGCGCAGCAGGTGGCGGGGGAGGCGCACGACGGCGCGGGTCCAATGCTCGCGCAGCGGCACGGCGGCGGCGGGAAGGCCGTTGACCGTGAGGCGCAGGGTGCCGCGGCGCCGGGTCTGCACGGAGGGTGCCGCGCCGCGGCCGGAGGGCGGCCCGGAGAGCGCCACGGCGGGGTGGCCGGGGCTGCCCGGCGTGGGGGTCAGCACCAGCGGCAGCCGGGCGGTGATCTCCAGGCCGGCGTCGCGGCCGTTGCCGCAGATCAGGCAGAAGGAGGTCTCCGGCCACGCGGCGCGGAACGTCCCGGAGCGCGGCAGGTCGTCGAAGGTCATCACCTCTGGCAGAAACCTTTCCAATGGCTCCCAGAGATAGAACGGCGGATCGAGCAGGTCGGTGCCCCGGTCGCGGATGCCGCGGCCGGCGAGGAGCGCCGCCTCCAGGGCGGCGGTCTCCCTGGTGCGGGCGTCGGCGGCGGCGCCGGAGGATCGGGCGCGGCGCTCGAGGCTGCCGAAGATCGCGTCGATGACCTCGGCGTCCACGTAATCCCAGCGCCAGCCGTGCGGCAGGCCGAAGGCGTGGTCCGAGGCGAGGTTGCGGCCCAGCGCCGGCGTCAGCACGGCGGGGAGCGGGGCG
>JASLEW010000135.1 GCA_030150965.1 Thermoanaerobaculia bacterium
TGAGGCCGCGGGATCGCTGGCGGGGGTGGCGGCGCCGGCAGCGGGGGCGGCCGGCGGGGCCCCGGCGGCATGAGCTCATGAGGTCCGGCGCGTCCGGGCCCGCCTTGCGGAGAGACGAGATGCAAGAGGTCACCATCGTGCTGGTCGAGGACGACGACGGCCATGCCTCCCTGGTGGAGCGCAACCTGCGGCGGGCCGGGCTGGACAACCCCCTGGTGCGCTTCCGTGACGGCCAGGAGGTCCTCGACGCCTTCGTGGAGGGCCCGCCGCTGGGCCAGGAGGCGTGCCTGTTCCTGCTCGACATCAAGATGCCGCGGGTGGACGGGATCGAGGTGCTGCGCCGGCTGAAGAGCGACCCGCGCACCGAGACCATCCCGGTGGTCATGCTGACGACGACCGACGATCCGCGGGAGATCGAGCGCTGCTATCAGCTCGGCTGCAACGTCTACGTCACCAAGCCGGTCGAGTACGAGGCGTTCATCGAGGCGGTGCGGAGGCTGGGCTTCTTCCTCCAGGTGGTGAAGGTGCCCCAGGGCTCGACCGCGTGCGCGTGAAGAATGGAGAGCGACCGCCAAGCCCGCATCCTGATCGTCGAGGATGACCCCGGCATCGCCCAGCTGGAGCGCCGGGCGCTGCGGCGCGCCGGTTTCGACGCCGAGGCGGCGGCCGATCCGGAGGCGGCCGCGGCGCTGCTGGCGCAGGAGGCCGGCGGCGGCTTCGATCTCGTCGTCCTCGACTACCAGCTGACCCCGACCACCACCGGGCTCGACCTCTTCCGCCGGCTGCGCGCCGACCGCCCCGAGCTCGCCGCCATCCTGGTCACCGGCTTCGCCGATCAGGGCAAGGTGATCGAAGCGTTGCGCGCCGGCGTGCGCGACGTGGTGCCCAAGGCCGGCGAGTACCTGGAGTACCTCCAGCACGCCGTCCGGCGGGTGCTGCAGGCGGTGCATGCCGAGCAACGGCTCGCCGCTTCCGAGGAGGCGCTGCGGCAGGCCAACGCCGAGCTGGAGCGGCGGGTGGCGGAGCGGACGGCCGAGCTGGCGCGCACCAAGGAGCTGGCGGAGGCGGCCAACCGCGCCAAGGACCACTTCCTGGCCGTCCTCAGCCACGAGCTGCGGACGCCGCTCACCCCGGTGCTGACCACCGTGCAGATCCTGGAGGAGCGGGCCGATGTCGGCGAGGCGATGCACGAGCAGCTCGCCATGATCCGCCGCAACGTCGAGCTGGAGGCGCGGCTGATCGACGACCTGCTGGATCTGACCAGCATCGCGCGCGGCAAGATCGACCTCCACTTCGAGCCGGTGGACGTGCACCGGGCGCTGCACCAGGTGCTGGAGATCTGCGACCGCGACCGGCGGGCCAAGCAGCTGAGGCTCGACACCGACCTGGCCGCCGGCCATCCGGTCGCCATGGCCGATCCGGCGCGCCTGCAGCAGCTGCTGTGGAACGTGGTCAAGAACGCGATCAAGTTCACCCCCGAGGGGGGGCAGGTGCAGGTGCGGACGCGCGCAGGAGTGCCGGGGCGGCTGGTGGTCGAGGTCGAGGACAGCGGCATCGGCATCCAGCCGGAGGCGATGCCTCACATCTTCGACGCCTTCGAGCAGGGAGGCAGGGAGGTGACGCGGCTGTTCGGCGGCCTCGGGCTGGGGCTGGCCATCTGCAAGACGCTGACCGAGCTGCACGGCGGCTCGATCGCCGCGGTCAGCGCCGGACGCGGCCTCGGCAGCACCTTCATCGTCGAGCTGCCGCAGGCCGCGGAGGTGACGCGGGCGCCGGAGCTGCCCGAGAGCCAGGCCGCGGCGCCCCACGTGCCGCTGCGCATCCTCCTGGTCGAGGACCATGCCGATTCGCGCCGGGCCCTGGCCCAGCTGCTGGAGATCCACCGGCACCGGGTCGAGACCGCCGCCTCGATCGCCGAGGCGCTGGACCGCTTCGGCCCCCGGCGCTTCGACCTGGTGATCAGCGACCTCGGGCTCCCCGACGGCAGCGGCCTCGACCTGCTGCGCGAGCTGCGCCGCCGCGCGAGCGGCGGGCTGTGGGCGATCTGCCTGAGCGGCTTCGGCATGGAGGACGACCGGCGGAAGAGCCGGGAAGCCGGGTTCCTGGCGCACCTCACCAAGCCGGTGAGCCTCCAGGCGCTCACCGAGGCGCTCGACCTGGTGCAGGCGGCGGTGACCGGCGGGCCAGCCGCGGGCGAGAGCCGGTAGGCGCGGAAATTGCTACTCCCGGGAGGTGAAGCGGCAGGGCGGGTGGGCCGTGCGGGCCCATCGCCAATGCCGGCACCGACAAGGAGGATGTGGATATGAATCTGCGACGGATTGCGGTCCCCTGTGTGCTGGCCGTGTTGCTCGTCGTGGTGGCGGCGCCGGCGAGCGCCGCGACGACCAGGTGCACCATGACGTTTTCGCTCAAGGAGTGGTCGGCGCTCTACAAGAAGGCCGAAGGCCGCGGCGTCGTCAGCTGCGACAACGGACAGACCGCCGACGTGATCCTCGAGGCGCGTGGCGGCGGCCTCAGCGCCGGCAAGGGCGAGATCCGCGACGGCCACGGCAAGTTCTCCGAGGTCTCCGATATCCACGAGGTGTTCGGCTCCTACGCCCAGGGCGACGCCAGCGCCGGCGCGGTGAGGAACGCCGAGGCCACGGTGCTCTCCAAGGGTAACGTCACCCTCGGCCTGGACGGCAAGGGGACGGGCTGGGAGCTCGGCATCTCGTTCGGCAAGTTCACCATCACGCCGGCCCGCGAGCGGCGCTGATAGGAATCTTTTCAAAGTCGCCGCCGCGGCACGTCCGGCGGCTCACGGGTGGGCGTGGTGGGACGGGGCGCGGCCGGAGCGATCCGGCGGCGCCCCGGTTGCGCTCGACGCGGCACCGGCTGCCGGCCGCTCCGGCAACGGCCGCCGGTCCGGCGGCGGCAGATGGAAGAAGGCGCTGAGCAGCGCCAGCACCTCGTCCAGGCTCTGACGCCGGAACTCCCGCCGGTAGCCCTCCTCCAGCATCCTGCCGCAGCAGCGCCTCTCCTCCTCGCGCAGGCGGCCGAAGGAGCGCCCGGCGAGGAACTCCGCCAGCGCGCGCTCGGCGCTGGCCCCGCGCCCGGACCACCAGACCTGGAGGGCGTCGCCCAGGTAGAAGGCGTAGACCGGGATGCACCGGTCGCGTCCCGGCGTGACGAAGCCCTCCATGAGGTCGGGCACGGTGTCGCGGGCGTAGATCCCCAGCTCCCAGCCCGGCAGGCTCTCGACCAGCCGCGCCCAGGTCGGCAGGGTGTGGAAGGCGTCCGGGCACCAGTCCTCGGCGATCGCCACCACGCGCAGCGGCGGCAGGCGGCGCAGCAGGGCGACGTCGGCCTCGTCGCAGGCGGGCCGCCGGTAGGCCTCGTCGAAGGCGCCGCGGTTGCGGCTCACCGTCGCCAGATAGGCCGGATAGGAAAGGCGGCGCTCCCAGACCTCGCGCGGCAGCGCGTTGCCGGGCGCGAGGCCGGAACGACGGCGCCGGCGGCGGGCGACCACCACCGCCTCGCCAGCGGCGCCGGCGGCGAACGCCACGCCGATCGCCACCACCGCGGCAGCTGCCTGGGCCGCCAGGATCACCGGCGCCCCCATGGGTGGCGCCGCGGTCCGCGGCGCCGGCTTGCACGTCTCATGTCGCCAGGGTGTACGGAGCCGCAGCCTCGACCGTCTAGGGGAAGCGGTGACAGCCCCCGGGGAGCGGCAGCGAACGGAGGCAGCCGACGGCGCAGGGCGGCGACGGCCAAGGGCGGCCGACGGCGAAGGGCGGTGGGCGCGGGCGCGAGGCCGCCGGCCGGTCCGTCGAAGGAGGGGAAGGAGGGGAGACGGCTCAGCCGCGCAGGCGGACCCCGTGCTCCTGCTCCAGCCGGTGGAGCCAGCCCTTCACCCACCAGAGCGGATCGTAGGGGTCGTCGATGCCCGCGATGGGCTTGCCGAGGCCGGGAAGGTCCTCGAACTGCCCCTCGTCCATGGCCTCGCGGATGCGCTTCTCGGCGACGCGTTCGATGGCGGAGCGGGAGATGGCGGGCATGGCGGAATCTTAACCCGGGCGTCGGGCCGGGCGGGGGCCGGGCCTCGCCCTGGGGTGAAGTCTGCATCACTACCCGCCCTGGCTCCGGAGCGGTGGGCTTCGTGCCCATTGCCCTCGCCGGTTCGTCGCCGGTGGCGTCTCGCGCCACGGCCGGCTCGCCGACGGGATCGCGGGGATCAGGAGAGCAGGCGCGCGTAGTCCTCCGGCGTATCGACGTCGGCGACGCACCCCGGGTCGTCCGTCTCCACCAGGAGCAGCTCGCCGGGGTGGAGGTCGAGCAGGTGGCGCAGGCCGCGCGCCGGGTCCAGGCGCTCGATCTCCGGGATGAGGGCCGCGGCGATCGCCAGGGGGTGGCCGCGCCGGCCGCCGTGAACCGGCACCGCGAGGCCGGCCGCGGCGCGCCGTTGCCGGATGAGCAGCTCCGCGACGGTGGTGGAGCGCAGGGCCGGCAGGTCGCCCGGAGTGACCAGCAGCGGTATGCCGCGCCGGGCCAGCGCCGCGGCGCCGCCCAGCGCGGCGAGGCCGGCGAGGATCGACGACAGCATGCCCAGCTCGGGATGGGGATTGGTGGCAGCGAGGAGGAGGGCGGTGCCGCCGTCGGCGCCGCGCAGCCCGGCGCACCAGGCGTGCAGGGCCTCGTCGTCCGGTGCCGCGACCACCGCGATGGGAGCGGCGCCCGCGGCGTGGAGGGCGCCGATCAGCGCGCTCAGCACGGTGCCCTCGCCGTAGGGCAGGAGCAGCTTCGGCCGGCCCATGCGGCGGGCCGCGCCGGCCGCGGGGACGATGGCGGCGGCCGGGTGGCCGGTGGGGAAGCCCTCGATATCCGCGGTGCCCTGGACGGCCGGGAGC
>JASLEW010000152.1 GCA_030150965.1 Thermoanaerobaculia bacterium
ATCGAGTACAACCTGGGGACCGCCGCGGTCCGCCAGGTTGTACTCGATGCCCGCGTTCTGCTGCCGCACCTCGGCGGCGGAGTAGCAGGGCAGGTTGACGGCGACGGCGGCCACGGCCAGGACGGCGAGCGGCAGGAGGTCCCACCCGACGCCTGCCTGCCGCGCGCTCCGGCCGGCCGGCCCCCGGCTCTCCGCGCGCCGCCCCTCCGTCCGCCGGCCCTGAGTCCCCCTCCGCCCGGCCCTGCCGGCGGCCCATCGCCAGACCGCGGCGAGGCTGGACGCGGCCCCCAGGGCGCCCGCGGCGGCGAGCGGCAGCAGGAAGGGGACGACCGCCAGGCGGTAGCGGCCGAAGACGAAGAAGAGCGCGACGGCGGCGGAGGTGGCGGCGGCGAGGAGGGCCAGGAGGGCAGCGGACCGCCGCGCGCCGGGACCGCCGCGGGCCAGGGCGAGGAGCCCGGCCGCGGCGAGGGGCGCCACCAGGCCGAAGACCACCGGGTCGGCGCGCAGCAGCGGCGCCTGGCGGCGGTAGACCGCGAAGCCCTCGGCGTCCGGTATCTCGTAGCCGTTCCAGAAGAGGCGCGCCTTGCGCAGCATCAGCCGCGCCCAGGCGGCCGGGCCGGCGGCGATCTGGCGCCCGCTCTCGCGCCAGAAGAGGGCGGAGACCTCGGCCGGCGACAGCTCCTCCGGCCGCACCGGCCGGCCGCGCTCGCGCGTGGCGATGGCCGCCGCCAGGTCCTGGGCGTCGGCGCGCTGGCGCTCGGGGTCCTGGCTGCCGCCCGACAGGGCGGCGTAGGTGCCGGTGGCGCCGCGCGCGTTGCCGATGTAGAAGTTCATGCCCCCCTGGGAGCTGGTCGGCATCAGGCCGCCGCCGGCCGCCAGGTTGAGCAGCGCCGCGGGCGCCAGGGCGATGGCGGCGCCGGCCAGGAGCGCCAGGCCGAGGCCCGGGCGCCAGGTCCGCGCCGCCGGCAGCGTTCGCACCACCGGCATCGCCTGCGCCGACGACCTCGCCCGCGTCCCCCGCATCGACCGCCTCTGAATCGCCCGCTCCTCGCGCGTTGCCCCCGTCGCTTGTGCCGCCTGCGCCGTTCGCATGGGGAGGCCGTCCGGGAGCGGCCCGGCGACCGGCCGCCTCCAGGCCACGTAGAGCGCCGCGGCCGGTGCGAGCGCCAGCAGGCTCTCCTGGAGGAGCGCCGCCGCGCCGAGCAGGAGGCCGGCCGCGAGCGTGCGGCGCCGCGAAAGGTCGCGGCCGGCCGGCGGCAGCAGCGCGAGGAGCGCCGCCGACTCCAGGAACAGGGCCGGCACCGTCTTGAGCAGGAGGGGCGTGTAGAAAACCGCGGGCGCATAGAGCGCCGCCAGCACACCGGCGGTCCCGGCCATCCACTGCCAACGCCGCTCGGAGCTTGGCTCCGGCCGCCGTGCGGGGTCCGCCTCAGGGAGCGCCGCGAGGGCCACCTTCCGGGGCCGCGCGGAATCCTCCTCCCCGCCAGCTGCCGATGCCGGAGCCGCGTCCGCGGGATCTCCGTCAGTCCAGCCGAGCCGTCCCGCGGCCAGGGCGGCGAGGACCGCGGTGAGCGCCCCCGCCACGGCTTGCACCAGGCGTACCCCCACGAGCGACCGGCCGCTTGCCGCGTAGACCAGCGCCAGGAGGTAGGGGTAGAGCGGCGCCTGGTAGAACGGCACGCGCGGCCGCCAACCTTCGTCCAGGATCGAGCGCGCCAGCGCGTCGTAGCGCTGGGCGTCCATGACCAGCTGATGCTGCGTGGGAAGAGCGTGGATCTCGGCCTGGTAGGCGAGGCGGACCGCGAGGGCGAGGAGGAAGACGAGGAGCAGCAGCCGCGTCCGCTCCCCACTCCCGCTCCTGCCGGCGCTTCCACCGGCCGCCGCCCGCCGCGCCGCCGCCCCGGACGCCGCATCCGGCCGCTGCTCTCTCCTCAGCATCGCGAACGGCCCGCCGGCCCCTGTCGGCCCCGGTCAGAAGAGGTAGGCCAGGGCGAAGCCGATCTGGGCGGCCATCATCATCAGGTACATGTGGCGCCAGGAGGGGTGGTTCTCGGTCTCGGCGAGCGAGGCCGGGTCGCGCACCAGGAGGTAGACGGTGTAGGCGCCCCAGGCGGTCAGCAGCAGGCCGAGCAGGGTGAGGAGCGTCGGGTTGCCGGTGAGGATGGGGTGCGACGGGTCCCGCGGATCGGCGAGGCGCGCGCCCAGCGGCAGCAGCAGCCAGGGGAGGACGAAGAACGGGCTGATGATCCAGGCGGCACGGCGCACGCCGTGGAGGATGGGCAGCGTCCTGCAGCCGCCCGCGCGGTCGCCCGCGATGTCGGCGAAGTCCTTGGTGGAGGCGGCGCCGATCAGGAAGATGCCGAAGATGCCGCCCAGGTACCAGGGCTCGGCGAAGCCGATGCGCGCCACCATCGCCCAGCCGGCGACCTTGAGCAGCACGCCGCGCGGGATGGCGATGGTGAGGTTGGCGGCCATGCCGCGCACCTTGGTGCGGCCGAGCGCCGGGGCCGAGTAGACGAAGGTGAAGAGCAGGCCCGCCAGGTAGAGGAAGAACGTCTCGTGGTGGCGCAGCGGCGCGGTCAGCTTGGCCGCCAGGGAGTCGTAGGGGTGCGGCACCACCAGCCAGGTGGGGATGAGCGCCAGGGCGTAGAGCAGCCAGCTGAAGCGCCACGCCTGGGCGATGCTCAGCGTGCCGGCCGGCAGCGGCCGGTCGGGCTTGTTGAGCCGGTCGATCTCCAGGTCGTAGATCTGGTTGACGGCGTTCGATGCCGCGTTCATCAGGCTGGCACAGAGCGAGCCCAGCGCCACCGTCGCCACCACCGCCAGGGTCAGCCGGCGCGCCGGGTCGGGGTTGTGCACCGAGCCGAAGGCGCAGACCGAGCCGGAGACGATGCCGAGGAGCGGCGGCAGCAGGGTGAACGGCCGCGCCAGGGTCACATAGAGGGAGGGCTTCATCGGGGCTAGATCACCAGCCACGCCAGGCCGGCGCCGGCCAGCGCTCCCACCAGGGTGTTGAGGAAGTTGAGCGCCTCGTTGTCCAGCAGCCGGCGCTCGGCGAGGGCCGCTCCGGCCGCGCTCTCGAAGGTGGTGCCGAGGAAGGCGGCGGCGACCACCGGCAGCACGCCCGCCCAGGGGTAGAGGGCGAGCGCCGCCCCCAGGACCGCGATCACCGCCGAGGCGGCGATGCCGGCCAGGGTCCCCTCCAGCGACACCGCCCCCTCGGTGCCGCGCGGCACCGGGCGCAGGGTGGTGATGAGGAAGGTGCGGCGGCCGATCAGCTGGCCGATCTCGCTGCCGGCGGTGTCCGCGGCGGCGGTGGCGAAGGCGGCGGCGAAGGCCACCGCGAACAGCACCGGGTAGGGGGTGAGCGCCGCGAACAGGGCGCAGGCGGCGGCGACCCCGGCGTTGGCCAGGGCGTGCCGCGCGCCGCGGCGCCCCCCCTTCTCCTGCGCCAGGTTGGCCGCCGCCTTGCGCCGGTAGCCGATCTTGGTGCAGGCGCTGCCGATGACGAAGAACGCCACCAGCACCAGGTAGCCGCGCCAGTCGAGGAAGGTGTAGACGACGGTGCCGACGAGCATCCCCGCCGCCACCCCGGAGAGGTCCACGGTGCGCGCCGCCCAGGCGGCGCCGGCGAGCGCCGCGTTGACCGCCAGGGCGACGGCGAGGCGTGCCAGGACCGCGCCAGGGCCGGCGCCGCCGGCGCGCTCCAGGCCGAGGAAGGCCGGCCACCGGTTGTGGGTGAGGACGAAGCCGAAGAGGAAGAGGCCGGCGACCAGGGGCACGCCGAGGTTGTCGTCGAGCCCCTGCGGCAGCGACTCCAGGCCCGCCGCGATCAGCGCCGCGGCGCCGCACGCCACCAGCGCGAAGGCCCAGCTGTACTGGCGCTCCGGCGCCGTCCACAGCAGCAGGCCGGCCGCCGCGGCGGCGCCGAAGCCGACGTAGGCGGCGCTCCCCACCCAGCTCTTCGCCGGGTTCCACGGCAGCTTGCGCCGGCCCCAGGCGATGCCGCAGAGGGTGGCCATGCCGTCGCCGAAGGCCAGCAGGCCCCAGGCGGCGGCGGCCACCTCCAGCCGGCGGTGGAAGATCAGGACGAGCAGCAGCACGGTGAGCGGATAGAGCACGATGCCCAGCGCGCCGCCGGCCGCGTGCTCGTGGTCGCGCCACAGCCGCCTGCCGCCGATGCGGTGCAGCAGGAAGAGGTTGTTGGCCAGGGCGGCGGCGGCCAGGACCGCCGACCAGACGGGGCCCAGGGGGCGAAGCGCCAGGGCGATGAAGCCCATGCCGATATGGGTGGCCTTGCGCAGCGCCTCGCTGCGAGCGAGGCCCGGCCGCGTCACCTCCGCCATTGCCCGGTCTCCTCGAGCCACGCCAGGGTGGCGGCGAGCCCCGCGCGCAGCCCGCGCGGCGCGTAGCCCAGGTCGGCCGCCGCGCGCGCCGAGCTGTAGGCCCAGTCGTGGCGGTAGACCTCGACCAGGTCGGGGGTGAGGGGCGGCGTCGCGCCGCGCAGCCGCGCCCAGCCCTTCTGCACCGCGCCCAGCGCCTTCGCCACGCCGTCCGGCAGCCGGCGGCGCGGCACCGGCACGCCGGAGAGCTCCTCGACCAGGGCGTAGAAGCCGCCCAGGCGGACGTTCTCGCCGCCCAGGACGTAGCGGGCTCCCGGGCGGGCCCCCTCCAGCACCTGGGCGATGCCGCGCGCCACGTCGTCGACGAAGACGTAGCACCACCGGTGATCCGGCGTGCCGACCAGGGCCGGCAGCCGGCGGTGCAGCAGGTCCAGGACGTGGCGGACGACCAGGTTCCCCTCGGTCATCTCGCCGGGCCCGTAGATCACGCCCGGATAGACCACGTTGACCGGCTGGCCGGCGGCGATGGCGCGGCGCGCCGCGCGGTCGGCCAGGGTCTTGGTGCGCTCGTAGTGATTGATCCACTCGCGCGGCCCGGCCGGCGCCTCCTCGTCCAGGATGCCGCCCGGACCGCCCTCGCTGGGGCCGAGCGCCATGAAGCTCGACACGTAGACGACGCGCGCCCCGGCCTCCCCGGCCGCCGCCAGGACGTGGTCGAGGCCGCCGACGTTGACGCGGTCGAAGTCGGCCGCCGGCGCCAGGATCTTGACCAGCGCCGCGCCGTGCACCACCGCCGCGCAGCCGGCCATCGCCCGCCGCACGCTGGCGGCGTCGGCGACGTCGCCCGCCGCCACCTCGACCTCCGGCGGGAAGCCGCCGCCCGCGGCGTTGCCAGCGTTGCCGGCGTTTCCAGGGCTTCCGGAGCCGGTGCGCGGCCGCACCAGCACGCGCAGGCGGTGGCGCGGCGCCAGCTCCGCCACCAGCCGCCGGCCGAGGAAGCCGGTGGCACCCGTGACCAGGACGTTCATGCCCGCTCCGCCTCCTGCGCCGCCGCCCAGAGGCCGGCCAGCGCTTCGTCGAAGGTGTGCCGCGGCGCCCAGCCCAGGGCGCGCAGCCGCCCCGCGTCGCCGAGCAGCAGCGGCAGGTCGTTGGCGCGCAGGCGGGCGGGGTCGATCTCGATCCGCGCCGCGACTCCCGAGATCGCCAACAGGCGGTCCAGCGCCTCGCGGATCGACCAGGCCCGGCCGCTGGCCAGATTGTAGACCTCGCCCGCGCGGCCGGCGGTGGCGAGCAGGCGGTAGGCCTCGACGCCGTCGTCGACGTGCAGGAAGTCGCGCCGCGCCTCCAGGTTGCCGACCGAGAGCACCGCCTCCTGGCCCTCCTGGCTCTCCTGGCGGCGGCGGGCGATGCGGGCGAGCTGCGCGGCGAGACCCGGCAGCACGTAGGTCTTCGACTGCCCGGCGCCCACCAGGTTGAACGAGCGCACCACCACCGCGCCGTGCGCCAGCGCCAGCCGCTCCGCCGCCGCCTTGGTCCGGGCGTAGGGGCTGGAGGGGGCGAGCGGCCGGTCCTCGGCGATCGGCTGCTCGGCCTCGGGGACCACGCCGTAGACCTCGGCCGAGGAGGCCACCACCACCGGCCTGCCGGCCGCGGCGGCGAGGAGGTTCTCGGTGCCCTGGACGTTCACCCGCACGTACTCGGCCTCCCGGCTCCACGACTCGCCGACGTGGGTGAGGCCGGCCAGGTGGATCACGGCGTCCGGGCCGGCCGCCTGCACGGTGCGGGCGAGCGCCGCCGGGTCCAGAAGGTCGGCCTCGTAGGCGGCGACGCCGGGCGGGACCGCCGCGCCGCCGGCGGCGCCGAAGACGGTGCCGCTCACCTGCTCGCCGCGCGCCAGGAGGAGCCGCGCCAGCCGCGAGCCGACGAAGCCGCCGACGCCGGTGACGAGCAGGTGCATGGCCGGGCCGCGCTTGCCGCCGGCGGGCGCTACTTCGGCGCTCCGGCGGAGCGCTGCTGCCGCGCCGACAGCACCTCGCGCCAGTAGGCGAGCAGGTCGGACAGGGTCTGCGAGAACGGGATGCGCGGCTCCCAGCCGGTGTCGGCGCGGAACTTCGAGCTGTCGCCGATCAGGATCTCGACGTCGGACGGCCGCAGGCGCTCCGCATCGATCTCGATCCTGACCCTGGCCGGGCTCAGCGCCAGCAGCTGATCGAGCATGGCGCGGATGGTGATCCCCCGGCCGGTGGCGATGTTGTAGACCTCGCCCGGCTTCGCCCGGGTGACTGCCAGCCAGTAGGCCCGCACCATGTCGCGCACGTCGGTGAAGTCGCGGATGGCGTCGAGGTTGCCGACGCGGATCACCGGCTCCTGGAGCCCGAGCTCGATCGCCGCCACCTGGCTGCAGAAGTTGGAGGTGACGAACACCTGGCCGCGCCGCGGGCCGGTGTGGTTGAAGCCGCGGGTGCGGACGACCTTCAGGCCGTAGCTCTGGAAGTACTGATAGCCGAGCAGGTCCTGCGCCACCTTCGACACGGCGTAGGAGGAGAGCGGCCGCAGCGGGTTGGTCTCCTTGATCGGCGTCTCGTCCGGATGCACCAGGCCGTACTGCTCGCTGGAGCAGGCGATCTGCACCACCGGGTCGAGCCGGAGGGCGCGGATGGCCTCGAAGAGGTTGGCCTGGCCGGTGATGTTGGTCGAGAGCGTCTCGCCGGGCGCCGACCAGCTGGCCGGCACGAAGCTCTGCGCCGCCAGGTGGAAGACGTAGTCGGGGCGGACGCGCGCGAGCGCCGCGTGGACCGAGGTGGGGTCGCGCAGCTCGGTCTCGACCAGCTGGATGCGGCCGCGCAGGTGCTCGATGTTCTCCATGCGGCTGCGCCAGCGATACGTGCCGTGCACCTCCACCTCCGGGTGCTCGGCCAGCAGATGCTCCGCCAGGTGTGAGCCGGCGAAGCCGGTGATTCCGGTGATCAAAGCCCTCATCGAGTCCTCCCTTGGCGCTCGTCCCGCATTTGCCCCCCCCGCTCCCCCACCCCCCCGCCCCCCCCCCCGCCCGGCCGGCCGCGGCGCGCCCCGGCCCGCTCCACGGCGAGCACCGACCAGGCGGGCCGCGGCGCCGGGCGCGGAAACTCCGCCGTGGTGACCGGCACCACCTCCACGGTCCCCTGCGGGCCGGGCCACCAGCGGGCGATCGCGGCGGCAAAAGAGTACCAGGAGACCGGCGGTTGGTTGCGATAGTGCACGATGCCCGCGGCGTCGCCCGGCGCCAGGTCCAGCAGCGCCCGGGCCAGGAACGGGGTGTAGGTGGGGGCCCCCGTCTGGTCGGCGACCACGCGCAGCGGCCGGGCGCCGCGGTCGATCCGGTCGATCTGCGCGGTGATCGCGGCGACGAAGTTGGGGCCGCCGGCGCCGAACAGCCAGCTCGTCCGCACCACCAGCGCGCGCTCGCCGGCCAGCGCCCGCTCCTCGCCGAGACGCTTGCTCTGGCCGTAGACCGAGCGCGGAGCGGTCGGGTCCTCCTCGCGGTAGGGCGCGGCGCGCGCCTCCCCGTCGAACACGTAGTCGGTCGACACCTGCAGCAGGCGCGCCCGGCCGCGCCGCGCCGCCGCCGCCACCAGCCCCACCGCCTCGCCGTTGACCAGGCGCGCCCGCTCGCGCTCGCGCTCGCAGTCGTCGACCCGGGTGAAGGCGGCACAGTTGACCACCACCTCCGGATGGAACGAGTCCACCCAGTAGGCGAGGCTCGCCGCGTCGGTGACGTCGGCCGTGGCGCGCGGCAGCGCCAGCGCCGGCCAGCCGCGCCGCCGCGCCTCCGCCAGCACCGCGCGGCCGAGCATGCCGGTGCCGCCGAGGATGAGCGTCCTCAAGCCGGCAACCCCCGCGCGGCGGAACGGACCGGCATGCTCAGGGGATCCCCACCTCGGAGTTGTCGCCGAGCATGAAGCGGTAGGCCTTGGGCTTCTCGTCGCTCTTGACCAGGCGCACGTTCCGGCCGATGAGCGACCCGTCGATGCGCAGCGGGATGTCGCCGATCGCCGAGTCGGCGAGCACGATCGAGTTCTCGATCTCGCAGCAGGACAGCCGGCAGCGCTCGCCGATCGAGGTGTACGGGCCGACGAAGGCGCTTTCGAGGCGCGCGCCGTCGCCGATCACCACCGGGCCGCGCACCAGCGAGTCGACGATCTCGACTCCTTCGCCGATCGTCACCCGCCCCTCGATGCGGCTGCGGGCGCCGATCTCCGAGCCGCGCCGGGGCTCCATCTCCTCGAGCACGATGCGGTTGGCCTCGAGCATGTCCTCGAGCTTGCCGGTGTCCTTCCACCAGCCGCGCACCAGGTGGGGGTGGACCGAGAGGCCGCGGTCGATCAGGTCCTGGATGGCGTCGGTGATCTCCAGCTCGCCGCGCGCCGAGGGCTTGATCCGCCGCACCGACTCGAAGATCGCGGCGTCGAACATGTACACCCCGACCAGCGCCAGGTTGCTCCGCGGCTCGCGCGGCTTCTCGACCAGGCGGTGCACCCTGCCGTCGGCGGTCAGCTCGGCGACGCCGAACTGCTGCGGGTTCGGCACCTCGGCGAGCAGGATCTCCGAGTTGCAGCGCAGCTGCCGGAACTCCTCGACCAGGCCGGTGATGCCGCCGGCGATCAGGTTGTCGCCCAGGTACATTACGAACTGCGAGTCGCCGAGGAAGGGCTCGGCGATCATCACCGCGTGCGCCAGGCCGCGCGGCGCGTCCTGCTCGATATAGGTGACGCGCGCGCCGAAGCGCGCGCCGTCGCCCACCGCGGCGCGGATCTCGGCCGCCGTGTCGCCGACGATGATGCCGATGTCCTCGATGCCGGCGGCGACGATCGATTCGATGGCGTAGAACAGCACCGGCTTGTTGGCCACCGGCACCAGCTGCTTGGCCGAGGTGTAGGTGAGCGGCCGCAGCCGCGTCCCCTTCCCCCCGGAGAGGATGAGGCCTTTCATGGGTGGATTCTCCCGCCGCCCAGGCCCGACGGCCCTGGCGCTGCCTGCATCCGGGCCGCCGCCCGTCCGGCCGCCGTCAAGGCGCCGTCACGGTGCTGCGGCTGTTGAGGTCGAGCACCGGGCCGATGCCCTTCAGGGTCAGCGAAAAGCGCACGTCGGTGTCGGAGAGGCGCGGTCCGGCGAGCGCCTTGAACTGCCGCAGCTCGACGCGCAGCCCGTAGCACTGCTCCGACCAGTTGATCGCGTAGTACTGCTGCCCGATCAGGTGGTTCTGCACGTCCCAGCCGACCTGCGCCTGCAGCGAGAGCCGCTCCGGGATGACGTTGAGCGAGGTGTTGACGCGGATCTGGTTGCTCTCGGTCATGCCGGTGTCGGGCACGTAGTTGGTGAACCAGGTGAGGCCGACCAGCTGGTTGGCGGGCAGGGTGACGGTGCCGGAGAGCGAGGTCGCCTCGATGCGCGAGAAGAAGGTGCTGTACGTCACCTCGCCCTGCACGCTGGTCTTGTCGCTGGGGTCGAAGCGCACCAGGCCGTCCCACGGGCTGGCGTTCGAGTGCCGGTTGCCGCCGGCGATCGAGGCGTCGAGCGGCTGCTCGGGATCGAAGCTGTAGCTGCGCGACACCTCGACCAGCAGGATCTCGCGGGCGCTCGCGTCCTCCTCGAAGCCCTTGGCCAGCAGGCGGCTGTCGAGCGCCACCCGCACGTTGTTGGTGGACAGCGGCGCGTCGATCTGATCGAACTGCGGCAGCGCCGCCTGCTTCTGATCGCTGAACATGCCGTAGTAGGTGTAGGTGATGCGCGGCTCGATGACGTGCTTGAACTTGGCGAAGTCGGCGATCTCGGTCTCGTAGATCTTGGAGATCGAGGGCCCGACGATCTCGGCGCTGCCGTAGGGCAGGAAGCGCTGGATCGCCGAATCGACGAAGCCGGTCTCGGCCGAGTTGAGGCTCTTCTGGTACCAGGTCAACCGCTCGCCGCCGGTCATCGACACGTTCAGCCAGGGGAAGGTGTTGATCGGCAGCGTGACCTGCGGAAAGAGGTCGAAGCGCCCGTACGAGCCGGAGGCCGCACCCGGACGGTTGATGTCCAGGTAATCCAGGTAGTTGTCCATCTGCAGGTAGAACGGCGTCGGCCCGAGCTTGGTCGAGCGCAGCTGGTACTCGATCTCCGGCAGCTTCTTCTGATCGACGTCGGAGACGAAGTCGGTGCCGTTGTTGAACAGGATCTGCTGGTCGTCGAACAGGATGTTGAGCAGGTTGGGGCCCCAGGCGCCGGTGATGAAGGCGCGGCTGGTGATGAAGCGCAGCGAGCTGATGTCGAAGTCGCGCTCGAAGTCGCGCAGGTAGTCGAAATCCGAGTACTTCTGGTACTGGACCACCAGGCGCATGCCGAACGGCAGGTCCTCGGTGTCATGGTTGGCGTTGATCTTCCAGCGCTCCTTGCCCATGTCCGCCGGGTCCTTGACCACGTAACCGGTGACGTCGCCCCAGGTGCCCTCGGTCGGGCGGTAGCGGAACTCGTCGCCGACGCCCAGGTAGCCGCGGAAGTAGGGCTCGAGGTGGATGGTGTCGTCATAGCTCTGGCCGAGCGTCTGGTAGTACGCCAGGTCGAGCGACGGGCCGCGCTTGCCCGAGCTGTGGATGCTGGGCACCAGGAGCCCCGAGGCGCGGTCCTTCATCGCCGGGTAGAGCAGCCACGGGGTGTAGAACACCGGCAGCGACTTCACCCGCAGGGTGACGTCGTGCATGTGAGCGTAGCCCTCGACCTCCACCTCGGCGCGGCCGAGGCGGAAGCTCCAGTCGGGGTTCTCCTGGGTGCACGAGGTGAAGACGCCGTCGAGCACCGAGTAGGTGTTCTCGCCGGTCTTGTCGATCTCGACGCCGCTGAAGTAGTAGTCGGGCGCCACGTAGGCGGTGGCCTCCAGCATCTTGCCGGTGCTGGTGTCGAGCGAGAAGTTGAGCGTGGTGCCGGCCATGCGCCGCGGGCCCTGGTCGAGGATGACGTTGCCCTGCGCGACCAGCTCCTTGGTCTTGAGGTTGATCTCGACGTGGTCGCCGGTCAGGTCCATGTCCTTGTAATGCACCTGGACGCTGCCGGTGAGCACCGCGAAGTCGTCGCGCCGGTAGTCGAAGGTCACGGCGCTGCCGGCGGCGGTCGAGCCGTCCTCGAACTTGAGGTTGAAGTCCATCCGGTTCGCGCCGGCGCCGGGCGGGCCCTTGGGGCGATTACCGCCGGGAGCGCCGGGAGCGCCGGGGGCGCCGGGGGCGACCGGCGCGCCGGTCGCCGCGTTGGTGCGGCTGCCGCCGCCCGGGGTGGCGGTGGGGGTCGCCGACGGCACGGTGCCGGTGGGGGAGGGGCCGAGGCTGCCGCCGGCCGGCTGCCCCATGGCGGTCCCCGGCGGCGAGGCCGGGTTGACCGCCGGCGCCGAGGCGGCGACGTTGCCGGAGTTGGCGGCGGGCGGCTCGGCGGTGGCGAGCGGCTGGTCGCCGGCTTGAGCGGCGGATTGAGCGGCGGGCTGGTCGGCGCTCTGGCCGGCGGCCGGTGCGGCCAGGCACAGGGCCAGCAGCAACCACGGCAACGGGCGGCGGCGCGGACCGGACATGGGCGGGGCCTAGTCTACGCGCTCGATCACCATCGCGGTAGCCTCGCCGCCGCCGATGCAGATCGCGGCGCAGCCCAGCCGCCCGCCGCCGGCGCGCAGCGCGTGCAGCAGGGTGACCAGGATGCGCGCGCCGGAGGCGCCGATCGGGTGCCCGAGGGCCACCGCGCCGCCGTGGACGTTGACCCGCTCGGGGGCCAGGCCCAGGTCGTGGATGAACGCCAGCGCCACCACGGCGAACGCCTCGTTCACCTCCCAGAGGTCGATGTCCGCGGCCTTGACGCCGGCGCGGTCGAGCACCGCGCGCGCCACGCCGACCGGCGCGGTGGTGAACCACTCGGGGCGCTGCGCCAGGGAGGCGTGCGCCAGGATGCGGGCGAGCGGCTTGACGCCGAGCGCCGCGGCGTGGCCGGCGGTGGTGAGCACCAGGGCCGCCGCGCCGTCGTTGATCTTGCTCGCGTTGGCGGCGGTGACCGTGCCGTCCTTCTGGAAGGCGGGGCGCAGCGAGGGCATCCTGGCGAGGTCCACCTTGAACGGCTCCTCGTCGCGCTCCACCAGGACCGGATCGCCCTTCTTCTGCGGCACCGGCACGGCCACGATCTCGGCGGCGAAGGCGCCGCCCTCGCTCGCCGCGCGCGCCCGGCGGTAGCTCTCCAGGGCGAAGGCGTCCTGCGCCTCGCGCGTCAGCTTGTACTCGGCGGCGCAGAGCTCGGCGCAGTTGCCCATGTGGAGGTCGTTGTAGGGATCCCACAGGCCGTCGTGGATGGTCGAGTCGATCAGCCGGCCGTGACCCAGGCGGAGCCCATCGCGGACGCCCGCCGCCAGGTAGGGGGCCTGGCTCATGCTCTCCATGCCGCCCGCCGCCACCACCTTGAAGTCGCCGCAGCGCAGGTCGTTGGCGGCCATCATCGCGGCGCGCATGCCGGAGCCGCAGACCTTGTTGAGGGTCACCGCGCCGGTGGAGACCGGGCAGCCGGCGGCGAGGGTGGCCTGGCGGGCCGGGGCCTGGCCCTGGCCGGCGGGCAGCACGCACCCCAGGTTGACCTGGTCGATGGCCTCCGCGGGCACGCCGGCCCGCTCGATGGCCGCGGCCAGCGCGCGGGCGCCCAGGGCGTGCGCCGGCAGCCCGGCGAGGGCGCCCTGGAAGGCGCCGATCGGCGTGCGCACCGCGGAAAGGATCACTATGTCGTCCATCATGCCTCCCTGCCACACTCTGTCGGGCTGCCGCCGCGCGCGGAACGCCGGGCGGGGACGGATGCTAGCACAG
>JASLEW010000155.1 GCA_030150965.1 Thermoanaerobaculia bacterium
CCCCGCCCGGGTGTCCGGTGGCGGCAAGCGCCACCGCCAGCCGCGGCGCGAGGCCGGCGGCGGAGCCCAGCAGCCGCCATCCCGTCCGGTCCCGCACCTCCAGGCCGATCTCCAGGCTCAGGCGCTGCTCGCCCTCGCCGGTCACCACCAGGAGGTCGGCCTCCGGCGGCACCGCCAGCGGCAGCAGGCTCACCCGGTCGCCCGCGGCGCGGACGGAGCCGGAGAAGGGGGCCGTCCGCGGCGCCTCCTCGACCTCGGCGAGGGTCTTCATCGCCACGCGGAGCCTCGCTGCCGGATGTCCCACCGGCTCGACCTCCAGGCGGTAGCGGCCGGCGGGGAGGCGCTCGGAGATCAGGAAGTTCCAGTCGTCGGGGCGGTCGTCGGCATCGGCCACCAGGCGGCCGTCGGGGGCATAGAGACGGGCCCGCACGTCGCGGGCGGCGAGCGAGGAGATCTCGACCAGGCCGGTGCCGCCGACCGAGACCGGCAGGGTGGCCGGGGCGTCGATCAGCCGCTCCTGGCCATCCTCCAGCTCCTCGGTCGCGACCCGCACCCGGTAGCGGACCAGGCTGTTGCGGCGCGAGCAGACGACCGCGACCTGGTAGCGGCCGGCCGGCAGCTGCACGGCGAGGGACCTCCCGGGAGGGACGTGGCCGAGCTCGGCCGCGGAGCCGCTCGCCACGCCCGCGGCGGCGCCGTTTCCCGCGGCAGCCCCGCCGGCGCTCGGGCCCGCCCCTGGGCCCGCGCCCGCCTCCAGACGGGTCAGGCTCCCCTCCATCTCGGCATCCAGCGCCACGGTGACCCTGGCCGGCGCCGGCAGGTCGAAGCGCCAGAGGTCCGGCGGCCGCTCGGCCGCCGGCTGTGCGGCCATTTGATCGGGCGCCGCCGGCCGTGCGCTGTCGGTTTGACCAGGCGCCGCCGGCTGAGCGCCGCCGGCTGGGTCGGGCGCCGTCTGCATGGCGGCGGCTTCGGGCTCGCGCCAGAGGTGCTCGACCGTGCGGCCCAGGGGCAGGAGGTGCGGGCCGTGGCCGGCGAAGCGCAGCGGCTCCTGGCGGCGGGTCAGCCAGGTGACCGCGCGGCAGGTGACCGCCTGGGGCAGCAGCACCAGCCGGTAGGTGCCGGGAGCGAAGCGCCGGCCGAGGTCGGCGTCGAGATTGGGCGGCGCGATCGGCCAGCCGTCGTCGTCCTCCAGGCGGGCGTGGAAGACGAATCCCAGCCCCATGGCGAGGAGCCGGTAGTTGCCGGCCTCGGCGATGGTGAAGCGGTAGCTCACCCCCTGGCCGGCGGGCAGCGTGATGCGCGCCGGCGCGTCGAGGCGCAGCTCGCCGCCGTCGAGCAGCGGCGTGGCCTCGAGCGTCACGCCGAGATGTCCCTGCGAGCGCCCGACGACCCGCACCGTCGCCTGGAAGTCTCCCCGGGTCAGGTACTGGCGCACCAGGGCGTTGCGGCCCACGCCGTTGACGCTGCCCGCGGCCAGGTTGACGACGGTGCGGGTGCGCAGCTGCGCCTCGGTGGCCAGGACGCCGGTGGTCTGTAGCTGGTAGAGGCCCGGCCGGCCGGCCTCCACCTGCAGGGTCGCCGCGCCGCCGCGCGCCAGGTCCAGGTGGTGCGGCGCGCCGGGACGGAGCAGCGGGAACCTGGGCAGCGCGGCCAGCGCGACGGCGGGCAGCAGGGGCAGCGGCGCCGCGGCGGCCAGGGCGGCGGGCTCGACCCACAGGGAGTAGGACACGGTTCGCCCCGCGGCCGGCGCTCCGGCGGCGCCTTCGGCCGCCGCCGGGTTGCGCACCTGGAGGTGGTGGTCGCCGGGGCCGACCGGCGGCGCGGTGCCCCAGGCACCGCCGTCCACCGACGCCTCCAGTAGCTGCCCGTCCTCGGTCTCGGCGCGCAGCGTGCCGGCGGTGGAGACGGTGAAGTCGAGGGTCAGCGTCTCGCCCGGCTGCTGCGTGACCGGCAGCGCCTGGGCGAGATCGACCGGCCAGGGGCGCACCACCCCGCCCACCACGACGCCCGGCTGCATGTTGTGATCGAGCGTGTAGATGCGGTCGGGGTCGAGGGTGACCGGCGCGAAGCGGGCCGAGGCACGCACCGGCCAGGGCTCGGCGTCGGCGGCGGGCGCCGTCGCCGTGGCCAGGAGCTGGGCGAACTTGCCGGCCGGGCGCACCCCCAGGGTGACGATGCCGCCGCGGTCCTGCGGCAGCGCGGAGAGCACGTAGAGCCCCGGATCGAGGTCCCAGTGTGCGCCGCCGCGGGCGAACGGCGGCGCCTTGTACCTCTCCGGGCGCGAGGTGAAGAAGGGCTCGATGCGGAACCGGCCGCCCCCCTCCGAGACCACCTCGTAGCGCCCCTGCTCCCTGACCTCAAGGAACAGGTCGAGCGGCGCCAGGAGGTTGAACCGCCGCGCCCAGGCGTGCTCGCGATCGAGCGGAATGGCGCTGCTCGTCTCCGGCCGCTCGCGGTCGCTGCCGTCGGCGGCGTGCGAGGTCAGGACGGCGGTGGCGTCCACCGAGTCGCGCGGATCGCCGGAGTGCACGGTGGCGACCCAATAGCGTCCCTGGTGGCGGAAGGTGTAGGCGTCGCGCAGCTCGAAGTGCTGGAGGACGTAGGGTTGCCCCGGCGTGCCGCGCACGGCGACCCAGAGCTGGGGGCCGCCGGGGGCGCCGTCCGCCGGGTTGCCCTCCGCGCTGCCGCCGGTCGCCTCGCCGGTCCCCGTGGCGCCTTCCTCCTCGGCCGCGCCGCCGCCCTCCGGGTTGGCGGTCCCTTCCTCGGCCGCGGCCTGCTCGGTGGGGCCTTCGGCGGCGCCCGCATGCTCCCCCGCGCCGCCTGCCGCGTTCTCGCCGGGCGCGGCCGGGACCGTGCCGGCGGCGTCCGCGCCCTCCCCGGCCGGCGGGGTACGCTGCTCCATGGTGCTGTCCTGGCCGGCGGCGTCGGGCTCGGCCGTCGCCTCGCCCCG
>JASLEW010000955.1 GCA_030150965.1 Thermoanaerobaculia bacterium
GAGCGCGGCGCAGCGCCGGGCGGCTGGCGGGTTGTGCACCGCGCGGGCGCGGGAGGCGGCTGCCGGCGCAGCGATGCCGCGGAGCGCAGGCAGGGCGGCTCCGGCCGAGGGGGCGGGCGGGTGGGCCTCCTGCTTCTTTCCTGAGCCGGGGCGCCGCTTCCCCCCCTCGCCATGGCTCAGCTGCACCGCGCCGGACCCCCGGCGTCAAGGTCGCGCAGCGCCAAAGGGAAACCTTGACGCCGGGGGTTCCGGCGTCGGTACGCTCTTGGTGCGAGGGGGGGAGCACGGTCGTCTGCGGAGGGACATTCCCGGACCAGTGCAGGGGGCATTCTCGGGCAGCGGGTGGCCGAGGGATGAGGATCGCGGGGAGCAGCGGGGGTTCGGGGGCGGAGCCCCTGAACGGGCTGGGTTTGGCAGGGGGTGTCCCCAGCGGGTTTCGCGCGCCAGCGCGAAACACCGCTGGCGCTGAACCCGATTCCCGGGCTCCGAGGGTGGTGCGGCCGGGCGGAGGGCGAAGGGCATGGCGGCCGAGCGAGCGCGCGCGGCACGGGCTCGGGGCGTGGCGAGTGCGCCGGGGGAGGCCGGACGGGTTGGCGGTGGCAGGACGGTGAAGGGCCTCGAAGGGTCCAGCGCGCGCAGCGCACGAGGGCCGTGCCGCGCGCAGCGAGGCGCGCGCGCTCGCTCCGTGCGGGAAGGCTGCGGGGCGCAACGCAGGAGCAGCGCCGGGCGAGCGGACGCTGCGCTGCGCAGCCGCGCAGGCGATGCGCAGTGAAGTCTGCCGATGAGCCGATGCGCGCACGGGGCCGTGCTGCGCGCACGGCGCCGCGCAGGCAGGCCCTGGAAGGGAGTTGCGGCCGAGCGTAGGGCGCAGGGCACGGCGGCGGGCGAGCGCGCGCGGCACGGGCTCGGGGCGGGGCGAGTGCGCCGCGGGAGGCCGGAGGGTTGGTGGTGGCAGGACGGTGAAGGGCCTCGAAGGGTCCAGCGCGCGCAGCGCACGAGGGCCGTGCCGCGCGCAGCGAGGCGCGCTCGCTCGCTCTCCATGCGGGAAGGCCGCGGGGCGCAGCTCGGGAGCGGCGGCTGGCGATCGGCGCTGCGCTTGGCTTCCTGCGCTCGGCGGGGCTTTGCTCATGCGCACAGCCGGGCACCAGGCGTGCGTGTCTCTGCGCGCAGGGGGTGCGGGCCGAAGCGCGAGGCGATCGCACCAGAGGGCCGGAGCCCGCCGCTGCGGTGGCGGCGGTGTGCGCTCAGCGAGCTGCGCAGCGAGCTGCTCCGCCGGCTGAGCGCGGCAGGTTCCTCATAGGAGGCCCGAAGGGGGCCAGCCTTCGACCTGGCCCTCTATGGCTGGCCCCCTACGGCGACCATGCCAGGACACGCCATGGGAGGTGAGACCTCCGGTACCCGCGATTTGCAGGGCGGCCTCGATGGAGCCGGCGCAGCGTCGGCGGGCGGCGGATGGCCGGCGGCGGCGCACTGTTGCCGGCCCGCTATGGATTTGGAGGCAGCGGCTGCTCACCGAGCGCTTGCAGCTTGGACCGGATCTTGCCGGCGATCGGCAGGCGCATCCGCTCCGCCTCGGGCAGGGCGAGGCCAAGGAGCGCCACGGCGGCTTCGCGGTCGCCCGCGCGGTTTCGGTCGAGCTGCATAAGCGCCAGGTTCCACCGACCGGTCACCAAGTCCTGGGCCAGGCCGAGCTTCTCGTAGACCGGCAGCTCCTCCTCGCGCCGGATGCGCAGGGCCTCGTCGAGCTCGCCGCGGGCCTGGAGCACGTCGGCGACCTGACCCAGGGTCACCGCGCGCGACCGCACATCGCCGAGCCGCTCGTAGACCGGCAGCTCCTCCTCGCGGCGGATGCGCAGGGCCTCGTCGAGATCGCCGCGGTCCTGGAGCACGTCGGCAATCTTGCCCAGGGTCACCGCGCGCGACCGCACGTCGCCGAGCTTCTCGTAGACCGTCAGCTCCTCCTCGCGGCGGATGCGCAGGGCCTCATCGAGCTCGCCGCGGTCCTGGAGCAGGTCGGCGACCTTGCCCAGGGTTACGGCGCGCGCCCACACGTCGCCGAGCTTCTCGTAGACCGGCAACTGCTCCTCGCGGCGGATGCGCAGGACCTCATCGAGCTCGCCGCGGGCCTGGAACACGTCCGCGACCTGACCCAGGGTCACCGCGCGCTCCCGCACGTCGCCGAGCTTCTCGTAGACCGGCAGCTCCTCCTCGCGGCGGATGCGCAGGGCCGCGTCGAGGTCGCCGCGGGCCTGGAGCACGTCGGCGACGAGACCGGCGGCCAGGGCCGCTTCCCGCTCTGCGCCGCGCTCCTGGTCCAGACGGCTCTTGTCCCGTGCAGCGTGGAGTGCCCGATCGAGGTCTCCGGCTCGGAGTGCCACCTGGCCGAGAGTCCAGAGCGCACCGGACCGCCCGCTCTCGGAGAGGGGCCCCCTGAGCAGGTGCTCGCAGAAGCTCAGCCACGCGTGAAACGGGCCGCAGGTCATCGCGAAGCGTGAGCCCGCGCGCTCGACGGCAACCCCCTCGTCCGGGCGCACCTCTTCCAGCCACAGGGCGAGCGCCCCGGCCTCCGCCTGCACCTCCCGCCAGCGCCTTCCCTGCTCCTCCTCCTGGCCTCGTGGCCGCTCGGGGAGGCGCTCAAGAAACCATGCCGTCATCCGCCCGTGCACGGCCTCGCCGCGGCCGCTTGCGCTTTGTGTCCGCAGCAGCTCGGCGAGGAGCGGGTGCAGGCGGTGGGCGCGGTCGCGCCGCTCCGCCGGGGGGACCGGGTCGAGGACCGAGAGGCGCCTGGCCGCCGCCGTCAGGCGCTCGAAGGCGGCGGGGGCCAGATCCGCCATCGCGGCTCCGAGGCTGGCGCCGAAGCCCACGGCGGGCGCGTGGCCGAGGTCGAGGAGGGCGGCCAGGAGCTTTTCGCCGTCGCCCTCGGGCTCGGCCGCCAGGTGCGCCTGGAGGGCGTCGAGGGAAAGCTTCAGGGTGCTGGCGATCACCTGGCGCGCGGCCTCGCGCGACAGCGCCACCTCGGCGACGTGGGGATTGGGCAGGGCGAGGCCGGTGGCGTGGAGGCGGTCCAGGAAGCCGGAGACCGAGTAGCCCTCGTCCTCGCCGAGGTAGGCCGCCGCCAGGTGGACGGCGAGGGGAAGGAAGCCCAGCGCCGCCACCAGGCGGCACTGCTCGGCGGGCGGGATGCGCTCCACTTCGGAGCCCAGCTCGGCCGCGAGCTGGGCGAGGGCGGTGGGCTCGTCGAAGGGCTCGGTCCGCACCTGCTTCCAGCCCGTCGTGTTGCCGAGGCCCCGGTAGCGGCCGGTGAGGAGCACGGCGCAGCCGGCGAGCGCCGCCACGAGGCCGGTCACCGCGGCGGCCAGGGGCTCGCTGTCCACGTTCTCGACGTGGAGGAGGCTCGCGGGGCGCAGCAGGCGCTCGCGGACCCGCGGGCCAAGGTCGGCCTCGCTTGGGGCCAGCTGCAGCTGGTCGGCGAGACCGCCCAGGAGCTTGGACAGCGTGGGCACCTCGCCGGCGGGTTCGAGCACCAGGCGCCAGAGGCCGCCCGGGAAGCGGTCCCGGTGGAGCAGCGCGAAGCGGTCGGCGAGGTAGGACTTGCCGACGCCGGCCATGCCGTGCACCGAGCAGATGGCCACCGGGCGGGCGCCGCCGGCGGACAGCAGGTGCTCGGCGAGCTGCTCCATTTCGGACTCGCGGCCGACGAACAGCCGCGCCACGCGGCCGTCCGCCGGCGCCTCGCCAGGTGGGGGCGAGTGCCGCCGGCCTCTCCGGCTCGGGGCCGGGCGCGCTCCGCGGGCTGTCGGGCCTGGCCCGCGGCCCGGCGCCGGCTCCGGCTTGCCGTGGGGCGCAACCTGCCACGTCAGCCGGCCGCGCTCTGTCCCCGGGTAGAGCGAATCGTCGTCGAACCAGTGGCCCCGTGCCGACCAGCCGCGGAACCACAGGTCGTAGAGGAGCGGCCTTCCCCCGCCGTCGAGGGTGATGCGCAGGCGGGCGCAGCCGTTCGGGTACTTGTCGCCGCCGTACAGGCAGCCGCTCACCACCTGGCGCAGCCGGCGCTCGGGGTCGGACCACTCCTGCGCCTCGGGGGCGTGGAGGTGGCCGCGGAGGACCAGGTCCACCCGGTCGGCCAGGAGGCGGCGCACCTCGGCGCCGTCGGCCAACTCGTCGAAGGGATGGTGCATCAGCGCCAGGCGGAAGCCGGGGAGCGGCTCACCGTCGGCGGAGGCGAGGCGCATCGCCTGCTCGTCG
>JASLEW010000210.1 GCA_030150965.1 Thermoanaerobaculia bacterium
ACGCAGCGGGGCGCCGCCGGGTTTCAGCGCCCGGCCAGGGCGCTGCCTTCGAGCGAGGGCGCCTGCCCCTCCCGCGGCGGTGTCCCGGCGCCGCTGGCACCGTTGCGGGCGCGCCTCCGGCCGGCCCCGCCGCCGGCGCCAGCGGCGCCGGGACACCGCCGCGGGAGGGGCAGGCGCCCTCGCTCGAAGGCAGCGCCCTGGCCGGGCGCTGAAACCCGGCGGCGCCCCGCTGCGTACATGTTGACGATCTACAGGAGTCACCTGTAGATTGCCGGCATGAAGAGCACACGCCAAGACAACAACCACCCCGAGGGCGGGGGCGTCAGGTCCGACCTGCTCCAGGGGACGCTCGACCTGATGGTCCTGCGCACCCTGGCGCTCGCGCCGCTGCACGGTTACGGCATCTCCCAGCGCATTCAGCAGATCTCCGGCGACGTGCTGCAGGTGAACCAGGGCTCCCTCTACCCGGCGCTGCTGCGCCTGGAGCAGCGCGGCTGGATCAGCTCGGCGTGGGGCACCTCGGAGAACAACCGCCGGGCGAGGTTCTACACCCTGACCCGCGCCGGCCGCCGCCAGCTGGCGGCGGAGACCGAGCGCTGGGAACGGTTCTCCGCCGCGATCGGGCGGCTGCTCGAAGCCTGATGTCCCCGCCGCCGGACGACGGCGGAAGATAGGGAGGGACCGATGGGCACGATTCGCACCTGGACGGCGCGCCTGGCGAGCCTGTTTCGCCGCCGCGCGCTCGACGAGCGGCTGGACGAGGAGCTCGGCTTCCACGTCGAGATGGCGGCGCGCGAGCTCGAGGCGCGCGGCATGAGCCCGGAGGAGGCGCGGCGCACGGCGCGGCTGCGCCTCGCCCCCGGCGGCGCGCTCGAGCGGATCCGCGAGAGGCACCGCGCCGGCCGCGGCGTGCCGGCGCTGGAGAGCCTGGTCCAGGATCTGCGCTACGCCGTGCGCACGATGCGCAAGAGCCCGGGATTCACCGCCGTGGTGCTGCTCTCGCTCGCCCTGGGGATCGGCACCAACAGCGCCATCTTCAGCGTCGTCGACGCCCTGCTGCTCAAGGGGCTGCCGGTGGACGGCGCCGACCGCCTGGTGATCGTCACCAAGGACCACGGCGCCGGCGAGCCCGATCCGCTCTTCTCCTACCCCGCCTTCCGCCTGCTCCAGGATTCCGCCACCGTATGCAGCGGGCTCATGGCGGTCACCGACGACTTCACCGCCGTCGTGCGGCCGCTCGGCGCCGCCCCGGGAACCGGCGCCGCCGCCGGCGCCCGGAGCGCCGGCCCCGAAGCGGCGGCCGTCCCCGCTCCCGGTGGGCCGCGGGCGCCCGGCCGGCCCGCCGGCGGCGCCGGGGGTGACGAGGACACGGAAACTGCGGACGCGCAGCTGGTCTCGGGCAACCTCTTCGCCACCCTCGGCGTCGTCGCCGCCGCCGGGCGCACCTTCACCGCCGGCGAGGACGCCGTGCCCGGCGGCCATCCCGTGGCGGTGCTGAGCTACGCCTACTGGCAGAAGCGCTTTGGCGGCGATCCCGGGATGGTGGGCGCGGCGCTCTCGGTCAACGGCTCGCCGGTCACCGTGGTGGGCATCCTGCCGCGCGGCTTCCGCGGCGTGCTGGCCGACGAGGCGCCGGACCTCTTCCTGCCGGTGACCCTGCGCGACACGGTGCGCTACCGCGGCTCGATGCACATCGACGGCCCCGACGACCCCAAGCAGCCGGTGTGGCACCAGGTCAACCAGCACTGGCTGGAGGTCCTGGCGAAGCGCCGCCCGGGGGTGAGCCTGGAGCGGGCGCGCACCGTGCTCGGCGTGCTGTTCGAGCGCGAGAAGCAGGCCGAGCTTCTGGGGCGCAAGAATCAGGACGACCGCCGCCAGGTGGAGGCGGAGAAGCTGCTCGTCGCGCCCGGCTGGCGGGGCCTGGCGGACCGGCGGGGCAGCCTCACCCGGCCGCTCCTCATCCTACTCGGGCTGGCCGGGCTGGTGCTCCTCATCGCCTGCACCAACGTCGCCAC
Source organism: Thermoanaerobaculia bacterium (assembly GCA_030150965.1). Taxonomy (GTDB): domain Bacteria; phylum Acidobacteriota; class Thermoanaerobaculia; order Multivoradales; family UBA5704; genus JASLEW01. The sequence goes on from JASLEW010000210.1 coordinate 2,016, forward strand.
CCTGCTCATGGCACGGGCCGACCGGCGGCGCAAGGAGATGGCGGTTAGGCTCGGCATCGGCGCCGGCCGCTCGCGCCTGCTGCACCAGCTGGTCACCGAGAGCCTGCTGCTCGCCGGGATGGGCGGCGCCCTGGGCCTGCTCCTTGCCGCCTGGGGCAGCCGCCTCCTGCTGCGCTTGGTGTCGCAGGGCACCGACCCGGTGCCGCTCGACGTGGACCTCGACTGGCGCAAGGTCGCCTTCGCCCTCGGCGCGGCCCTGGTCACCGGCCTCGCCTTCGGCCTGCTGCCGGCGCTGCAGGCCACCCGTGTCGACCTCGCCGGGGTGTTCAAGCAGGGGGACCGCGCCCTGCGCGGGACCGGCGAGCGCGGCGGCGGGCGCCTGCCGCTCGGCCGGGTGCTGGTCGTGGCGCAGGTCGGCCTCTCGCTGGTGCTGCTGGTCGGCGCGGGGCTCTTCGTGCGCAGCCTGCAGAACCTGATGCGGGTCGATCCCGGATTTGCCACCGGCGGCCTGGTGACCGCCACGGTCAATCCCAGCCTGCTGCGCGGCTACGGCACCGACCGGCTCAACACGCTCTACGAGCGGCTGGTCGAGCGGCTGGAGGCGATCCCTGGTGTCAGGTCGGCGAGCCTCTCGCGCTCCCGCCTGCTCAGCGGCAGCCGCCACACCAGCAACATCTCGCTCCCCGGGTACGTCCAGCGGCCGGACGAGGACATGGACGTGGAGCACCTGACGGTGACGGCGGAGTACCTCTCCACGGTCGGGCTGCACCTCCTGGCGGGCCGGCCGCTGCTGCCGACCGACCGCGCCGGCACGCCGCGGGTCGCGGTGGTGAACCAGGCGATGGTGCGCCGCTTCCTGCCGCCGGGCTCGCCGGTCGGGCGCCGCTTCGGCTTCGGCGGCCCCGAGCACGCGAACGAGATCGAGATCGTCGGCCTGGTGAAGGACGGCAAGGTGCACAACCTGGGCGAGAAGACGCCGCCCCTCGTCTTCCTGCCGACCGCGCAGATCCCCGCCACCGAGCAGGAGCAGGCGGTGCTGCGCGACCTCGAGCTGCGCCTCGAGCCCGGAGGCCAGGGCGCCGGCGCCGCCGGCTGGGTGGCCACCCAGCTGCGCCACGCCGTGGCCGAGGTGGAGCCCAACCTCCCCGTGCTGGAGGTCAGGACGATGAGCGAGCAGCTGTCGCTGTCGCTCGCCCGCGAGCGCGCCGTGGCCCGGCTCACCGGCTTCTTCGGCGGGCTGGCGCTGCTCCTGGCCGCGATCGGCCTCTACGGGGTGGTCTCCTTCGGCGTCGAGCGCCGCACCGGTGAGATCGGCCTGCGCATGGCGCTCGGCGCGGCGCGCGGCGAGGTGCTCGGCCTGGTGATGCGCGAGGCGCTGCTGCTCGTCGCCGTGGGCGTGGCCGCCGGCCTGGTGGCGGCCTGGATGCTGGCGCAGCTCGCGGCCGGCGACCTCTTCGGCGTCGGCGCCCACGATCCGGCGACGCTCCTCGGCGCCACGGCGGCGCTGGTCCTGGTGGCCCTCGTCGCCGGCTTCCTGCCCGCCCGCCGCGCCGCCGGCGTCGAGCCGACGGAGGCGCTGCGCTACGAGTGAGCGGCGGCGCGCGGGGCG
>JASLEW010000218.1 GCA_030150965.1 Thermoanaerobaculia bacterium
GGGCGCGACGGGCGCCAAAGGCGAGTGGAGCGTCAGGGCGGTTCCCGAGGGGTGGGCCGCGCTCACCCTGCGCAAGGCGGGGTTCGTGCCGAGCGTCGAGCAGCTGACGGTCGCCGCCGGTGCGACCGACCTCGGCCGCCGGCGGCTGGAGCGCGGCGAACGGCTCGCCATCCTGTTGCGCGACGCCGCCGGCCCCCTGCCGGGCGCCCGGGTCGAGGCCGGCCCTGCCCTCGCGGCGGTCGCCGGCGCCGACGGCGTGGCGCGGATCGAGGCGGTGCCTGCCTCGGCCCTGACCCTGCGGGCCAGCGCCGACCGGCACGAGCCCGCGAGCCTCCGCCTCAACCCGCCGTTTCCGCCCCAGGTGGTCCTCTCCCTGCCGCAAGCCTTCACCGTCACCGGCCGCTTCCTCGACGGCGCGGGCGCGCCGGTCGGGAGCGGCTCCGCCCAGGTCGAGATGCCCACCTGCGACAACCGCACGCGGCTCGCCGACGACGGGACCTTCTCGCTGAGCCTGGTCGCCGGCAAGGCGGCGAACCTGGTGCTCCGCGGCCCACGGGTGCGCGAGCTGCGCCGGGACCTGGCCCCGGGCGAGCCGGGCGAGGTGCGCGACCTGGGGGACCTCCGCGCGCCGGCCGGCATCGATGTCACGGGCCGCGTGATGAGCGCCCAGGATGGAGCCGCGGTCTCCGGCGCCCACGTCTGGCTGCCGCGGCCCGGCGGGGCGGGACCGGTCCTGGCCTGGGCCAACGGTGACCTGCTCGAGACGAGCACCGACGAGTCGGGGGCCTTCCGGCTGTCGGGGCTCGCTCCGGGCGCCGCACGGCTGCGCATCGACGCCGCCGGCTTCGCCCGCGCCCAGGCCGAGGTCTCCGTCGACGACGAAGCGCCGGGCGGCGCGATCGACCTCGGCGACATCGCCATCGCCCCCGGCACCCGGCTGCACGTCCTGGTGCATCCCTCCGGCCGCCCGAGCGACGCGGGCCTCGAGGGCGCCACGGCGCGCGCCGACCTCGAAGGCCGGTGGAGCGACCCGGACATGCTCCAGGCCGAGGTGCGCGGGGGGGAGGCGGTGATCCCCAACGTCCCGCCCGGCCCGATGACGGTCTCGGTGCTCGCCGGCCGCTCGCTGGTCTGCGACCTCCAGGTCACGGTCGCCGGCGGAGCGTCCGACATGGACGTCGATTGCGGCAAGAAAACGATGACCGTCAGCGGCACGGTCAAGCTCGGCAACGCCCCATCCGGGGCAGGGAGCCTGGTCTGGCGCGCCGCCGGCCCCACGGCCGCACCCGCCGGCGACGCGCAGGTGGAGAGCGTCGACTCGCCCGCCGGGCTGCGCCAGCAGCAGGTCTTCGGCCTCGGCCGGCCGCAGGTGGACACGGTGGTGGACGAGGGCTCGCGGTTCGTCAGCCAGGATCTCTCCCCCGGGCTCTGGTCGGTGGCGTGGACCGCCAGGACGGGAACGCTTTCGGGCCAGGCCACCGTCGAGATCCCGGAGGCCGACGCCTTCGCCGCGGCGCTGGTGTTTCCCGGCCTCGCCGTGAGCGGCGTGGTCACCACGCGCGACGGCGGGCCCGCGGCCGGCGCGCGGGTGCGCGAGCTGGCGAGCGGCGACCTCGCCGTGGCGGGCGACGACGGCAGCTTCGTCCTGGGAGGGCTGCCGCCGGGGCCGGCGACGCTCCAGGCGCAGCAGGGCGACCTGCTGAGCCGCCCCCTGCGGCTCGATCTCGCCGCCGACGGGACCGGCAGCGACCCGGTGAAGCTGGTGGTGGGCGACGACGCCGCGAGCTTGAGGATCCAGGTCGCAACCGCCGCCGGGGCGCCGGTCGGCGGGGCCTTCGTCTTCCTCGAAGAGCAGGGAGCCGGCCTCCGCCTGCTCACCACCGGCGCCGACGGCACGGCGAGCGCCGGGCTCGACGGCGGCGCCCCCGCCGCCGTGCGCGCCGCCGCCTACGCGGGCGGCATCTGGACGCTCGGCGCCTGGACGCCCTGGGACACGGCGCAGCAGGGGCTGGTCCTGGAGAGCGATGGCGCGGGCCACGGCGCCCTGGCGATCGACGCCTCGCGGCCGGCGGCGGTCCGGCTCGTCTCGGCCGACAGCTGGGACCTCTCGTTCCTCTACCAGATCCTCGGCGTGCCGCTCCAGGCTGCTCCCCAAAAAGCGCTGCAGCTCCAGGGTCTTCCCGCGGGGAGCTACACGGTCTCAGGCGGCAGCGGTGCGGCGGCGGTCACCGTCACCGTCAGCGTCTCCGACCAGGGCACGGCGCAGGCGCGGCTCGACGGATGACACGACGCCGGGCCAGGCCGGACGACGCCGGGCGATGCCATGCGAGGCCGGGTGACGCCGCCGGCGCAGCGTGATGCCGGCGAGGCCGGGCGATACCGGGCGAGGTCGGGCAAGGCCGGGCGATACAGGGCGAGGTCGGGCGAGGCCGGCCGGCGCAGGGCTGCCGGCGCCGGGCTCTCGGGCCCCGCTCCCTCCTCACCGGGCGACGCCGGAGAGCGCGAAGAAGCAGGCCCGCTAGCCGATCGCGGCGGCAAGGCGGCTGCCGCGAAGCCGATCGGCTCGTCGATGGCGGTGGCGAGCCGTGCCCAGCGGTTGGCCGGCGGCCTGGCGAGCGCAAAGCGGCCCGCTAGCCGATCGCGGCGGCAAGGCGGTTTGCGGCGAAGCCGATCGGGTCGTCGACGGCGGTGGCGAGCCGTGCCCAGCGGTTGGCCGGCGGCTTGGCGAGCCAGCAGGCGACGTCGAGCAGCACCCGCGGCAGGTCGCCGGCTCCGGCCACGAAGCGGACATAGGGTTGCAGGTAGTCGGAAAGGAGCGTCCGCTCCACCCCGCCGCCGCAGAGCTGGCAGACGACCGGCGCGCCCAGCAGGACCGCCTCCACGATCTGCTGAAAGCCGGCCTTGCTGAACACCAGCCGCGAGCGCGCGAGCGACCCGTACAGCTCGGCATCGCTGGGCTGCGACAGCACGCGCAGGCCGGGCCGGCCGGCCAGGTGCCGGCCGCCGCCATCCTCGCTCCGTTGGCGCAGCAGGTCGGCCGAGCCGGGGGCGACGAACAGGTCCACCCGCTGGCCGGGCGGCAGGCGGGCCAGCAGGTCGAGGCCGGTGGCGAGCGTCTGCCGGTCGTAGCCCAGGATCGACAGGCGGTCGCGCGGCGCCGCGCCCGCTGCCGGCGGAAAGTGGACCAGCGGCGGCACCACCTCGATGGGGCCATCCCGGACCGCCGCCGAACCGTCCTGGGTCAGGCCCAGGAGCAGCCAGCGATCGATCCGCGGCCAGCCGCGCAGCAGCGAGATGGAGAACAGCGGACCGTAGTAGTTGTCGAGCCCGACCTGACGCAGGCCGAGGCGGGAGGCGACGCGGTGGGCCATGCGCATGCTGCCGCGGATGGGGCTTTCGCAGAGGATCACCGCCCGCGGCGAAAGGCGCGAGAACAGCCGATGCAACCCCTCGCCGAGGCCGCCCTCGGGCACCGGCTGGACGGTGATGTGCGGCGCCACCGCCGAGAACAGCGGCTCGCCCTGGGGCAGCGGCCCGAAGTTGACCAGGTGGATCTCGTAGCGGTCGAGCAGGCGGCTGGTCAGCCGCATCGCCCGCTTGAAGATCCCCATCTGGCCGGTGGGGACCACCCGGTAATAGGTTACGAAGACGACCGGCGGGCGGCTCATTCCGTCCGGCGGCCCGGCGCCGTCCCCGTCGCCCCGGGCGGCGGCTCGCCGCCGGCAGGCGCCGCGGCGGCGGCGCGGAGGGCGTCCACCGGCACCAGGACGGGAAGGTAGGCGCGCGCGAACCCCGCCGGCACCTCCCCCGCCGCCGCGGCGAGCACGAGGCCTGCCGGGGGCGTGCCTTCCGGGGGCGTGCCGTCCAGGGGCGTGCCGCCCGGTGGCGTGCCGCCCCCGGCCATGCCCCGCGAAGCCAGACCGGCCGCCGCCCTCTCCTGGGGCGCCGCCCCGGCCGCCGGCTCCCTGCGACCCGGCCGCCCGGCCGCAGCGGCTCTCTCCTCCCGGCCGGCGGCTCCCCCCGGTGCGGTGACTCCCAGGTAACCGATCGCCCAGGCGCCCTGCGGGCCGCGGCGGAAGCCCAGGTGGAGGTCCAGCTCCAGCTCGTGGTCCGCGAAGCCCTGCGGCTCTCCCCACATCAGGCAACATTGCAGCGTCAGGTGCCCGGCGGCAGAAGGAGCATCCGGCCCGGCGCCGCCGGTCCCGGCGGTGTCCGTCCCCAGAGTGCCGGCCCCGCCAGGGCCCTTCCCCACGGCGTCAGCGGGACGGGTCTCGGCCGGGCCGACCGGGCCTTCCGGGCTGGCCGCCTCCGCCGCGACGATGCGCTCCACCCAGAGATGGATGTCCTCGGCGCCACCCAGGACCTCCTCCACCCGGGCACGCGCCGCGGCCAGCGGCAGCGGCCGGTCGAAGGCCCAGACCTGGTCGATCGGCAGCAGCTCCGCCAGCTCGGCGAAGCGCCGGGCTTCGAGCAGCCAGCGGCAGCGCTCGGCCAGGGCGCGCAGCGCATCCGCCGGGCGCAGCACGAAGGCGCCCCAGGGCGAGCGCGCCACCACCAGGGCCTGGTCCCCGGCCTCCCCCTCGAAGACGCTGCCGTCGGGACAGAGCTGCGGCGCCGAGGCGCCGTCGTCCTTGCGCTGCCCGGTCAGCCGGAAGGCGGCGCCGGCCGCGCTCCCGGTGACGGCGAGGACGCACTGGCCGGTGCCGGCGCGGGTCCAGGAGATGGCGCCGGTGACCATCGCGCCGTCCTGGGCCAGCAGCGCATGGATCGCCGCGCCGCCGGCCTCGCCGTCCCAATCGCCGGAGAGCATCGCGCTCGGTGCCATCGACCGGGCCGCCGCCCTCACCCGAAGGTGACGCTGACCAGAGAGTTCTGCACGAAGTGCGGCTGGCCGTAGGTGACGACGACGGTGCGGCCGCCGCCGGCGGCGAACCGCGGGTGCTCGAGGCCGAGGAAGATCAGCTCGCTGCCCGGCAGATGCGGCAGCACGCAGACCGCCTGCTCCGCGCTCCACGGCCCCCAGGGGCGCGGCGCGTGGCGCAGCAGCAGCCGCTTCTCGTAGGGGTCCACGAAGGCCATGAGGTAGCGCCCCAGCCAGGCGTTCCAGGAGACCGAGAAGTCGTTGCCCGCGCGCCCCAGCGACACGGCGCCGGCCGCCGGCGCCGCCCAGCCGCCGGCGGCATCCAGGAAGCCGTACGCCTCCGGCTCCGCCGCGCGCGCGACCGGCACCCGCGCGATCCCCGCCTCGCTGTGGTAGCCGTGGCGGGTGCTCGAATAGACGTAGAGCCAGTCGCCTTCGCAGAGCGTCTGGACGCCGAAATGGAAGTCGTCGCCGTGCGCCTTCCAGAGGCACCAATCGGCGCCGCGCCGCAGCCGGACCGCCTCGCCGGTCTCCGGATCGAGCACCGCCAGGCCGGCGCCCAGGTTGCGGAAGCCCCACGGCGAGCCGGGGTTGGTGAACTCGATGCCGAGGTAGAAGAGATGGATGCGGCCGGCGAGGAGCGCGCCGTGCGCCGGCCAGAGCCGCATGCGGCGGGCGCTCTCCGCGGCGGTGGCGCGCAGGATCTGCCGCGGCACGCCGTGCGCGTCGGCGAAGTAGCGCAGCGCCCCGAGCGCCGCGGGCAGGCTGCGGCCGGCCGCCCGGGCGGCGCAGTTGGCGAGCAGCCGCTGGCCGCCGCCGGCGAGCCGGAGCAGCGTGTCGGAGAAGACGAACAGGGTCTCGCCCCCCTCCGGGCCGTCCAGGCCGATGCTCTGCCCGCCGTCCTGGCCGCCCAGCTGCCACCCGGACCCGGCGCAGAGCGGCGCGCTGCCCAGATGGCGCACCGCCGCGATCGGGATCTCGGCGTCGGTCCGGCAGGCCGGCGGTTCCTGCTGGAGCAACGTGCTCATCCGCTCGTCCCGGTCAGGGGCCGCCGGCCGCCGGCCGCCGCGCCCGCGCCTTCCGCCTTCGCGCTGGCCGCGCCACCCGCCCGCGAGCCGGCCGCTCCGTCCG
>JASLEW010000226.1 GCA_030150965.1 Thermoanaerobaculia bacterium
GCCTCCGCGCCGGCCGCGGCGTCGGCGGCGCGCCAGAGCGCCACCGGCAGCGGCGCCGGGGCGGAGGCTCCCGCCGGCACGGCCCTGGAGCGGTGGTGGAGCGCGCTGACCGGCGCGCCGGTCACCGCCGAGACCGTTCCCGGCACCCATTACACGATGCTCGCCGCACCGCACGTCGACGTCCTGGCGGAGCGGCTGCGGCGCCGCCTCGACGAGCCGTGAGGGCGGCGGGCGCACGTGCCGCCCCAACGAGGACCCCAGCGCCTGCCGCCGGCCGGTCTCGTGCTCCGGGAGCCGCCGCGGAGGCCGGGGACCAGGATGGAGATCAGAAAGGAGAGCGCATCTTGGATGAGCACCATGACGTCATCGTGATCGGCGGCGGCCCGGCGGGCAGCACCTGCGCCACGCTGCTGGCCCGGCAGGGCCGCAAGGTGCTGCTGCTCGAACGGCACAGGTTCCCCCGCTTCCACATCGGCGAATCGATCACCGCCTTCGGCTTCGAGGCGTTCAAGGCGCTGGGCGTCTACGACGAGCTGAAGAAGGTGAACTACGTCAAGAAAAAGGGGCTGGAGTTCGTGCTGCGCGACGACTCGTTCCGGGCGTTCTTCTTCACCGAGACGCCGAACGAGCCGGACGAGCTGCCCTGGGCGTTCCAGATGCGCCGCGCCGACCTCGACAAGATCCTGCTCGACAACACCCGCAGGAGCGGCGCCGACGTGCGCGAGGAGCACATGGTCAAGCAGGTGCTGTTCGACGGCGACCGCGCCATCGGCGTCGAGTACAAGGACCTGACCCCCGGCTCCTCCGACGAGACGCACCGCGCCTACGGGCGCTGGATCATCGATGCCACGGGCCTCGCCGGGCTGCTCAACCGGCAGCTCAAGGACAACTGGTACAACGATCCGCTGCTGGAGAAGAAGATCGCCGTCTACTCCCACTGGACCGGCGACTTCGAGATCACCAACACCGACCAGGACCTCAACTTCAAGCTCTGCGTGCACGACAACCGGCGCGACTGGGCGTGGTTCCTGCCGGTGGACAGGCACGTGGTGTCGCTGGGCGTCGTGCTCAGCCAGGAGACGCTCAAGCAGGAGGTGCAGACCCGGTCGCTGGAGGAGATCTTCCACGACTACGCCAAGGGCATCCCCTACATCGACGAGTTCCTGGCCAAGCACCAGCTGACCACCACCGAGAGGTTCCGCTGCACCAAGGACTACTCCTTCCGCTGCAAGCGCTTCTACGGCAAGGGCTGGGCGCTGGTGGGCGACAGCGGCGGCTTCATCGATCCAATCTTCTCGACCGGCATGCAGATCGCCTTCAACAGCTCGTTCGCGCTGGTCGAGTGCCTGGAGAAAGTCCTCGACCTGCCGGAGCCGGACTACTCGCTGCTCGACGCCTACGGCAAGCGCTTCGACAACTTCTACCGCTTCAACTCGATGCTGGTCTACATGTACTACCTGGTGCGGCTCAATCCCCGGCTGCTGCTCAATCCTTACTATCTCTGGGGACACCTGGCCTGGGGCGGGCTCAAGTACCGCATGCTCTTCCTCTGGTACTTCCTGCGCGTCAACCTGGTGCGGCCCAAGAAGGTCAGCATCTGGGCCGAGCAGGTGCTGTTCGGCAACCCGGGGCCGGAGAACATCCTGGCCCGCCTGTTCCTGATGCTGTCGTACAACTACGACGCGGTGCACCGGCAGCGCGCCGCGCGCGGCGAGTTCCGCGAGAGCACGAGCGAGGCCTGACCCGGCGCCGCGCCCGGTGCCGGGAGGCGCGGGGCGTGGGGACGCGCGGGCGCGGCGCGTCAGTGCAGGAACATCGGCAGGCCCAGCACGTCCACGATCTTCGGACGGTAGCTGGCGCGGTCGTAGAAGCGCTCGACGTCCACCTGCTTGGTGCCCGCGCACGCCTCGCTGAGCGGCACCGTCGTGTAGCGGCCGCCGGCGACCGCCACCAGGCGACCGGCCTTGCCGGCCAGCACCAGGTCGGCGGCGAGGTTGGCGAAGTTGCTGGCCACCAGGCGGTCGAGCGCATCCGGGGGGCCGGAGCGCATCAGGTAGCCCAGGCGCTGATAGATGACGCGGTCGCCGGTGGTGCGCTGCAGCTCCTGGCGCAGCAGGCGGCCGATGCCGCCCAGCTCGCGGTTGCCGATGACGTCGGCGTCGCCGCTTTCGACGGTGTGGCCGCCGATCGGGTAGGCGCCCTCGGAGATGGCGACGACGGCGTAGTTGCTCGGGTTCCTGGCCTTGTCGGCGGCCAGCAGCTCGACGATCAGCGACAGGTCGAACGGCACCTCGGCAATCAGCGCGCGGTCGGTGCCGGCCAGGTAGGAGGCCAGCAGGCAGGTCTCGCCGGAGTAGCGGCCGAACAGCTCCACCACCAGGAAGCGCTCGTGGGAGCCGGCGGCGGTGCGCAGGTCGTGGATGAAGTTGACCGAGCGCGTCACCGCGGTCGAGAAGCCGATGCAGTACTCGGTGCCGGAGACGTCGTTGTCCATGGTCTTCGGCAGCCCGATGACCGGCACGCCCTCGTCGTGCAGCCGGCCGGCGAACGACAGCGTGCCGTCGCCGCCGATGGCGACCAGCGCCTCCAGCTCCAGGAACTCCAGCACCTCCAGCGCGACGGCGGTGAGGTCGTGGCAGCCCGCCGCGTCGGCCGGGCCGGCGCGGTCGCGCAGCCGCTCGGGGATGGTCTCCATCCTGGTCAACGCCGGATTGATCCGCGAGGTGTGGAGGACCGTGCCGCCGCTGCGGTCGATGGTGCGGGTGTTGGCGCGGGTCAGCGGCACCACCCAGTCCGAGTTGTCGGCGCCGGCCTCCGGCACGACGTTGAGCAGGGCGGCCCAGCCACGCCGCAACCCGACCACCTCGCAGCCGGCCTCCTCCATCCGGACGGCAAACCCCTTGATGGCCATGTTGAGACCGGGCACGTCGCCGCCGCCGGTCAGGATTCCGACACGTCTTGCCATACGGGCTCAGGTGGCGGGCCGGCCCGGACCCGGGCCGGCCCGTCAGGTGCGGGCACCGCCCCGCGGGGGGCCGAGCGGCCGGGAGGCGCGGGGCG